>JAHZKM010000010.1 GCA_022600395.1 Pseudomonadota bacterium
GCACCATCACCAACAACAATTACTTGGCTAGTGCTTAACGCGTGCTGTTGACACAATTCATTAACAAAATCTGCCTTAGCTTGCGCATTGATAATTGGACCTTGCGTCACACCAGTTAAGCGTCCATTATCAACTGCCAAAATATTTGCCCTAGAATAATCAAGACTAATATCTTGAGCCAAACGATCAGCAAAATAGGTAAAACCGCCAGATACAACTGCGCTTTTAATCTGTCTCTTATGCAAGAACTCAATCAATGCCTTGCCACCAGAGTTAACCTGAAGTTTATTCGTGTACACCTTTTCTAATACAGATACATCCAAACCTTCTAATAAAGCGACACGCTCAGCGAGTGAGCTATCAAAATCCAGTTCGCCTTGCATAGCACGCTCAGTAATACTCGCCACTTGAGGTTTTAAATTAGCAAAATCAGCAATTTCATCAATACACTCAATATTAATCAAGGTTGAATCCATATCACTAACCAAAAGACTAACTTGGCTTGCTAAAAAAGACTCAGGTAAAAAATTAAAATCGAGCTTAAACGCTTCTCTTAAAGCTTTTAAATCAATAGTTTTATCTGTAATAAAGCGAAAATGTGTTCGCCTCTTTTGGATATCTGCACCAATTTGTTGAGAAACAAGTTGTGCTGTTGTCAAGTCTTGACTATGTAGAATGATCGTCTTCATATGTCACCTTGTTAAATATGGTGCGGAAGGAGAGACTCGAACTCTCACGTCTTGCGACACTGGAACCTAAATCCAGCGTGTCTACCAATTCCACCACTCCCGCGAAGAATTTGAAATTATACCTAAATAATGTTAAAGTGTGTGCTTTCAAACTTAGGAGTAATCAAATGACAATTACTAATGCAGTATCCGCTATGGCAGGCGCTATTATTATGGCCTCATTGCTTTTAAATAACAGTAATTTGTTTGCAGAGGCAAGCTGGTTATGGCTAACTTTCTTTGTTGGTTTTAACTTATTTCAATCAGCTTTTACTGGATTTTGCCCCGCCGCTAAAATCTTTAAAAAAGTCGGCTTAAAAAACTAACCACTGATTAGCGATTTAATCGCCTGAGTCAAACCAATTTAGTTTTTTTCTTAACTTGACCACTTCGCCGACAATAATCAGTGTTGGCGCTTTAATTGGCTGAGTTGCTACCACATTTGGCAATTCGCCTAATGTGGTAGTCCATACTCTATGATCAGGCGTTGTGCCTTTTTCAACGAGTGCAACTGGCATATCACTTCGCATACCATGTTCAATTAATTTGTTTGAAAGATGCTGCGCCCCTTTAAGTGCCATATAAAACACAATAGTTTGTTGTTCAACAGCCAGCTCGTCCCAAGGTAAATTCATGCTACCATCTTTTAGATGGCCTGTTACAAATCGACAAGATTGTGAATAATCACGGTGTGTAAGTGGGATGCCTGAGTAAGTGGAACAGCCAGATGCTGCTGTAATGCCTGGAACAACTTGAAATGGAATACCATTTTCAGCAAGAGTCTCAATTTCTTCACCACCACGTCCAAAAATAAACGGATCACCACCTTTTAAACGACAAACCCTTCTACCTTGCTTAGCCAAATCTACTAACAACTGGTTAATTCCGTCTTGTGGGACGCTATGATTGTCTCGCTCTTTACCGACATAAATAAGCTCTGCATCACGCCTAACAAGATCCATAACCTCCTTAGAAACCAAACGATCATGCAAAACAACATCTGCTTGCTGCATAAGGCGTAAAGCTTTAAATGTTAGCAAATCAGGATCTCCAGGACCGCCACCTACTAGATAAACCTCGCCTACTTCACTATCGCTAGAATTATCAAGCTGTTGTTGCATATCTTCTCTTGCTTCATCTATTTTTCCAGCAAAAACCTTTTCAGCAATAATGCCTGAAAAGGTTTTTTCCCAAAAATAGCGTCTATCTTCTATGTTGGTAAACTTTTCTTTTACTTGATCTCTAAAACTGCCCGCTAATTCCGCCAATTTTCCATAGGCATGTGGAATTGTACTTTCTAACTTTGCTCTAATCAGCCTTGACAATACTGGCGTTTTACCGCCAGAAGAAACAGCAATCACTAAAGGGGATCTATCAATGATAGAAGGCATAATAAACGAACATAAATCAGGAGAATCTATAACGTTTACCGGAATATTTGCATTATTTGCTAATTGTGAAATTTCAGCGTTTAACTCTTTATTATTAGTGGCTGAAACAATCAAAGATTGTGAATCAATATCGCTAGTCTTAAAATTCCTAGAGATAAGAACAATTTTTCCCTCGTCCGCCAGTGCATGAACATTCTTACAGGCAAACTTATCGACACACACGACTTTTGCATTTGCCCTTAACAAAAGCATAATTTTTCTATAAGCAATATCGCCACCACCAATAACTAAACAGGGTTTATGCTTAATATCAATAAAAATAGGTAGGTAATTCATTAGCTATTTAACGATTCAAAATAAAAGCCTATATTATAATGTCATAACCTTAATTAAATACACAAAACACCTATTGTTATGGCACATGAGCACTTTACTTGTCCTTTCTCTCATTTGATTCTTAGTGGTCGATGCGGATGTCAGTATGCATCAAAGGACTGTGTAGCAGAAAAAGAATTTGGCTCATGCTCAAATCAAAAATCATCTGATGACTGCCAAGCACTCTATTACCAGTTACGAAAAAATAGTAACTTTGTACTAAAAACACATAATACAAACAACCTTTCTGTTGGCCAGCAATCAAAAATAAAGATGGGAGGCCTGCTTGCGCTGCAAGAATTAATGGGCGTTAATAATGGCGATAAAATTAATAATATTAATAGTTTAGTATCAAAAATTAATATCGATTACCAAGATCTTGAACTTATTCCCTTCTCTAAACTTATGCCAAGAATTGCTAAATTCAAATTTAGAAAAAAACCCTAAATTTTTAAAATTTTCTTAACAAAAGGTATGGATATCGAACTTTTTTGCCGTAAAGATTCTTGATCTAATTGATCTATAGCTGACAGAACCACGCTTAAATCCCTAGAAAAAACTTTGAATAAATAGGCATAAACTTTATCGTCAATTTCAAGATTTCTATCCTGCATTTTTCGCTGAATTAAAGCAATTTTTTCTTGATCATCCAGCTGCTCTAAATGATAAACAACTGCCAGAGACAATCGCGTTTTAAGATCTGCTAACAGCATCAACTCACCAGGCGGCAAAGATGCTGATACAATCAACTTGGTATTGGTATGCTTGATTTGATTATATAAATCAAATAATTCTTGCTGCTGAATTACACTAAGCTGCTCAATATTATCAACGCATACCCAATCATAATCAGACAATGTATTTAAAAAATTATTCGGCAAGGTTTGATTGATATCTATATAAGTCGCTTTTAGATTTTGCTCTAAAGCTTTGAAAATACAGCCTTGTAATAAATGTGTCTTACCACAAGAGCGCCCTCCATAAAAAAACACAATAGACGAACTATCTTGAAAAAATAAAGCATTAATAAAATCTAGTAAATTTTTATTTTGCTTAACAGAAAAATCGCTTAACAGCATTTTTGAATCTAGCGAAATAGGCAATCCTAATTGTTTCATGACATTGAGATTATTTCTTCTCTTGGGAGATAATTTTCTCCATCCAAATCCAAATATAGTCAGCGCCACTTAGAACAGTTGAAGTAGCAACGATAATAAAAAATACCGTACTCCATTGTTCTTGAATCGGATGTATTTGCACAATCACCAAAAACAAAACCAATGTAATTTGCAATGCAGTGTTGATCTTTGATAGCTTCGAAGGCGATAGCAACTCGTTTTTTGGCACTCCCGCACCAATAAAGCAGCCCACTGTACCTGATACAATCATTAAATCACGCAAAAAAACTAAAACTAGTAGCCATAGCGGCAACAAGCCAATTAAATACAATGTGACAAAACTACTCACCAATAACAACTTATCTGCCACCGGGTCAAGAATAGATCCTAGTCGAGATTCAAATGAATACCGTTTAGCAATCCAACCATCTAATGCATCTGTAATTCCAGCAACAAAAAACAACACCATGGCTAAAAAATATTGATGATTTAGCAACGTCATTACAACAGGTACTGTTAAAATAAGCCGTAAAATTGAAAGTGCATTTGCCACGCTTGAATAATTCATTTTTCCACTGGTTCAATTGATATTCAAAAAAATTAATTATACGGAAAAAACCCTATGTCATCATTGACTTACCAAGATTCAGGTGTCGACATTACCAAAGGTAATGACTTAATTGAACAAATCAAACCCATTGCAAAATCAACCATGCGTGATGGTGTATTAGCTGGTCTCGGCGGATTTGGTGCCATGTTTGAATTGGATCTGAAAAAATACAAGAATCCAGTTCTGATTTCTGGCACAGATGGCGTCGGCACAAAACTTAAAGTGGCAGAAATGCTCAACAAACATGACACCATTGGTATTGATTTAGTTGCCATGTGTGTTAATGACTTGATTGTACAGGGCGCAGAGCCTTTGTTTTTCCTAGACTATTATGCAACTGGCAAGCTTAATACAGAGTTAACTACATCTGTTATTTACGGCATTGGTGAAGGTTGTAAAATTTCAGGTTGCGCTCTAATTGGTGGTGAAACAGCTGAAATGCCTGGCATGTATCAAGGCGAAGAATATGATTTGGCTGGCTTTTGCGTAGGTATTGCTGATAAAGACAAAGTAATTGATGGAACGAAAGTTGCCAATGGTGATCATATTATCGCTCTAGCTTCATCAGGACCTCATTCAAATGGTTATTCGCTCATTCGTAAAGTCTTGGAACAATCCAAACCAACAGATGCTCAACTTCAAGCGCTTATTGAGCCCACTAAAATTTATGTTAAGTCGGTTTTATCACTTATTGAAAAATACTCGGTGCATGCAATTTCTCATATTACCGGCGGAGGACTTTTAGAAAATATTCCAAGAGTTTTGCCAGATAATTTAGCTGCTAAGCTGGATAGCAACTCTTGGAATTTACCCGAAATTTTCCAATTCTTACAAGCTAACGGCAATATCGACATGATGGAGATGTATCGCGTCTTTAATTGTGGCGTTGGCATGGTATTAGTTGTTCCTGCTGAACAAAGCTCGGCAGTTATTCAACATATGAACGAACAAGGGGAAAAAGCCTGGCTAATTGGTGAAATTACTGCCAATGAAGGCAATCAAGTAATTATCTAAATGAAAGGCGTTGTTTTAATCTCTGGCAGCGGCTCAAATCTTCAATCGTTAATTGATCATGCTGAAAAAATTGATCTAGATATTCAAGCCGTTGTTAGCAATAAAGAAGATGCTTACGGATTAAAGCGCGCTCAAAATGCCAATATAACCACGCATGTTATCAATCATAAAACATTTTCCACTCGAGAGAAATTTGATCAAAATTTGAGTCAAATTATTGACCAATACTCCCCAGATGTTATCATTCTAGCTGGATTTATGCGCATTCTTACTGAAGAATTTACAAAAAAATATATCGGTAAAATGTTAAATATTCACCCCTCTCTATTGCCAAAATTTCAAGGTCTTAACACTCATCAAAGAGCGCTTGATGCTAAAGAGAATGAGCATGGCGCAAGTGTTCATTTTGTCACAGCCGAACTCGATGGTGGACCTGTCATTGCCCAAGCTCGCGTTCAAGTATTAGCACATGATACTGCTGAGTTATTAGCTAAACGGGTACTGGCAGAGGAGCATAAACTACTTCCTAAAGTGGTTCATTGTTTTACTCAAGGGCGACTATCGCTCAACGACAATTGCGTTGTTTTGGATGACAAATGTCTTTAAAAACCACACTCTTTCTAATTATCAGCATCATCTCTGTAAGCGCTCAAGCGCTCAAGCCTCATATTGCCAAATATCAATTATCCATTAACGGTTTGAAAATTGCAGAAGAGGTCCGTACGCTTCATCAGCTAGACGACGAGTATTTTTATACTGCTAACGCTAAAACCACAGGAATAGCAGCATTGATTAAGAAATATTCAGTTTCTGCTAGCTCTGAATTTTTCATTGATCAGCTTGGTATTAATGGCATTAACTATCAGATCATGGAGCTAGAAGATGGGCAAATAAAAGACAATTATTCGATCGATATTAATGCCAAGCATCATCGAGTTAGCTCAAACCTTACAAAAACGCAGCCCATTATAAGAAACTGGAAGGTTAAATCTGGCACTATTATTGATCCGCTTAATTTATTTTTAGCATTAGCTTATGATTTACAAAAAACACCAAATCAGGTTGATTTTCACTATCAAGTCGCTAACGGAGATTCTATTGAACAGCAGCATTATAAAAAAACTGGCGATCAAATAATTAATTTCAATCAACAGCCAATGAGCACTATTAAAATTGAAAAAATTAGCCAAGGTGCTCGACTAGAAGCTTATTTCTCTCCAGAGTATCAATATTTACCGATCTCTATTAAACAAGTGAAAAATGGCAGAGATTATCATTATCAAATCTCCGATTTTCAGCAAAGCCCTTTATAAACAGCTTTGCAAATACTGGCCTGTATAAGATTCTTTGACAGTACTGACTGATTCTGGGGTTCCTGTAGCGATAATGCATCCGCCCTTATCACCACCTTCAGGCCCCACATCTACGATCCAATCAGCTGTTTTAATTACATCTAGATTGTGCTCAATAATAACAATAGTATTCTCTCTTTCGCGCAGACGATTAATAACTGATAACAATTGCTTAATATCATGAAAATGCAAACCTGTTGTTGGCTCATCCAAAATATAAAGTGTTTGCCCTGTATCAAGTTTTGATAGCTCTTTAGCTAATTTAATACGTTGAGCCTCACCACCTGACAAAGTCGTTGCATTTTGCCCTAAGGTGATATATGACAAACCTACATCCATCAGAGTTTGCAATTTTTGCTTAATTTTTGGCATAGGTTCAAAAAACTCTACTGCAGTCTCAACAGTCATATCTAACACCTCAGAGATGGCCTTACCTTTATAGGTAATTTCTAGTGTTTCGCGGTTATATCTATCGCCATGACACACATCACAAGGAACATAAATATCGGGTAAAAAATGCATTTCTACCTTAATTAGGCCGTCACCTTTACAAGCTTCACAACGCCCACCTTTCACATTAAAACTAAAACGTCCAGCTTTATAGCCTCGACTTCTAGCTTCCAATGTTTGCGAGAATAGGTCACGAATCAAAGAAAATATGCCTGTATAAGTTGCAGGGTTTGAGCGCGGTGTTCGCCCAATTGGACTTTGATCAATATTAACAATTTTGTCAAAATATTCCAATCCACTGATGCTGTCAAACTCTGCAGGCGTTGTTTGTGCCCGATTTAATTCTCGTGCTGCCAATGCATACAAAGTGTCGTTAATCAATGTTGATTTGCCCGATCCAGAAACACCAGTAACACAAGTCAACACTCCAACAGGAATTGACAAGTCTACATTATTTAGATTGTTACCCTTGGCACCCTTAATTTCAAGCCAGCGATCTGAAGATTTTCGTGTACTTGGAACCTCAATGCCTTGTCTACCACTAATATAATCACCTGTTAAAGATTTTGGATTGTTGGCAACTTCTTCTGGCGTGCCTGATGCAATAATTTCTCCACCATGCATACCAGCACCTGGACCAATATCAATTACATAATCTGCCTGTTTAATAGCATCCTCATCATGCTCAACCACAATAACAGTATTACCAATATCGCGCAGATATGTCAGAGTACTTAAGAGTTTTTGGTTGTCGCGTTGATGTAAACCAATTGATGGCTCATCTAATACATACAAAACGCCCATTAGCCCTGCACCAATTTGACTAGCCAAACGAATACGTTGCGCCTCGCCACCCGATAGGGAATTGGCTCGTCGGTCAAGACTTAAGTAATCTAATCCAACATTGATTAAAAATTCAAGTCGCTGAATAATTTCTTTTAAAACCTTATCTGCGATCTTGGCCTTGGCACCTTCCAACTCAAGCAACTTTAAAAAATCATAAATATTAGCAATAGAGAATTTAGTAATTTCTGCTAAGTTTTTTCCGCCAATAAAAACATTTCGAGCAGATTCATTCAAACGATCGCCTTTGCACGTCGTACAATCTTGACTCACCACATAGCGCGCCAACTCTTCTCGCACTGAGCGAATTTCACTTTCTTCATAGCGACGCATCATACGGGGAATCACTCCTTCAAAAGGCTTTGGCTTGTTTGACCAACCCTTACGCCCTTTGATTTTGGAAAAATCAATCTCATCCGTGCCACTACCATATAGCACAATTTTCTTGTGCTCATCACTCAAATCTTCATAAGTTGTTTCAATATCAAATCCGTAATACTGACCTACTAACATCAAAACTTGATAAAAATAAGCATTGGATCGACCCCAACCATAAATTGCACCGTCTGCTAAGCTCAACCCTGGATTAGCCACAACTTTTTGCGCATCAAACATATCCTTAACGCCTAGTCCATCACACGTAGGGCAGGCGCCCACAGGATTGTTAAATGAGAAAAGTCTAGGCTCCAGTTCAGTGAGTGAGTAGCCACACTTAACACAAGAAAATTTGGCAGAAAATACCATTTCATCCCAACTCGCCTCATCACTCATTGGCAACACTTTAACCAAACCATTACTCAAATTAAGTGCTGTTTCTAAAGATTCAGATAGGCGTGAGGCAATATCTTCGCGAACCTTTAAACGATCAATAACAATCTCAATAGTATGGTTAGTTTTACCATTTAGCTCCTGCATATCATCCATATACATTACTTCACCGTCTACTCGTGCGCGCAAAAAACCCTGATGTGACAATTCTTCTAAGAGCTTTTTATGGCTACCCTTACGGTTTTGCACAATGGGCGCTAATAGCATAATTTTTTCACCTTCTGGTAAAGTAACAATACTATCAACCATTTGAGAAATCGTTTGAGATTCAAGATCGATGCCATGTTCTGGACATTTTGGCGTACCTGCTCGAGCAAACAATAACCTTAAATAATCATAAATTTCGGTAATTGTGCCAACAGTTGAGCGCGGATTATGTGAAGTGGCTTTTTGTTCAATCGAAATAGCTGGCGACAATCCTTCGATATGATCTACATCTGGTTTTTCCATAAGCGACAAAAATTGTCTTGCATAAGCCGACAAAGACTCAACATAACGCCTTTGCCCTTCTGCATAAATGGTGTCAAATGCCAATGAAGACTTGCCTGAGCCAGACAAACCAGTAATTACAACCAACTTATTTCTAGGTATATTGATATCAATATTCTTTAAATTGTGAACGCGCGCGCCGCGTATGCTAATTTGATCCATATTAGAGGTTAAATTATGTCGGACAAAGGGTTCATTATAATGAGTAAGATAGGTAAAATCACTCTATTCTAATTATGACTATTATTAATATTTAATCCAAGTATGAGTAAATATAAACGCATCTTATTAAAACTTAGCGGAGAAGCACTAGCCAGCTCTGAAAATACTGTTGACCCAGCCACATTAGACAAAGTAGTAGGTATTATCAAATCTGTACAAAATCAAGGTGTAGAAGTTGGCGTGGTTGTTGGCGGTGGTAATATTTTTCGCGGTGCTGCACTAGCTGAAGCAGGTATGAACCGTGTAACAGGCGACCATATGGGTATGCTTGCTACAGTTATGAATGCGCTAGCCATCTCAGACTCTTGTCGCAAAAATGATGTTGATGTATTAGTTATGTCTGGCTTTCCAATTGGCGGTGGCGTTTGCGAACCTATGGATCACAATAAAGCCAAGCAAGCATTAAGCGATGGCAAAGTCGTTATTTTTTCAGCTGGTACAGGCGCTCCTTGTTTTACTACTGATACTGGCGCTACACTTAGAGCTATTGAGATTGGTGCACAAGCTGTATTTAAAGCCACTAAAGTTGACGGTGTCTATAGCGCTGATCCAATGAAAGACCCAAGTGCCACACGCTACGACACACTTAACTTTGATGAAGCCATTGAAAAAAATCTACAAATTATGGATACCTCTGCCTTTGCTATGTGTCGTGAACATCATATTGAAATCTGTGTTTTCAGCATGCTTGAAGACACCAACACACTGTCTAATATTCTTAAGGGTGACGCCTTAGGAACCATTGTAAGGAACTAATTATGCTAGCTGAAATTCAACAAGACGCTCAAGATCGTATGACTAAAAGTGTTGCCTCTCTTGAGGCCAATTTTGGCAAAATTAGAGCAGGTCGCGCACACCCCTCTTTATTAGAACAAGTTCAAGTCGAGTATTATGGATCAATGGTGCCTTTATCTCAAGTTGGCAATATTGTGGCTGAAGACTCACGCACACTAAAAGTATCTGTTTGGGAGAAGGATATGTCAGCAGCAGTAGAAAAAGCCATTATGACTTCAGATCTTGGTCTTAATCCTCAAGCTATGGGCCAAGTTATCCGTATTCCACTTCCACCTCTTACAGAAGATCGCAGACGTGATTTGGTTAAAGTGGTTAGGGATGAAGCTGAAAACGCCAAAATTGCCATTCGCAATATTCGTCGCGATGCCAACAGCGATTTTAAAGATCTATTAAAAGAAAAAGAAATATCAGAAGACGAAGCCAGAAAAGCGGAAGAAAATATCCAAAAAATAACCGATGCTAGTGTTAAGGAAGTAGAAAGCAAGCTAACTGATAAAGAAAACTCACTTTTAGAAATTTAAAAAACCTTTGTATCTTCACATAATAAAAAAGCCTGCAATCGCAGGCTTTTTTATTAATATTTGCGAATAATGCTTACTGACCTTTTACACAAGCAAAATAATCTGCCCAACGCTCAGGCGAGAACAATGTGCCCATAGCATCAATTGGTCCTGTATTAAACAAGAAGCCACCAGCTAGTGCATCTTCAAATCTAGCTATATTGTCAGCTGACAAGCCTAGTGTAGTCTGGCAAGCTTGATGCGCACCTTGAGTCACTGCAAAACCTGAAGGCGTTTGACCAATTACTTTAGACAATTTCATTGAATCTGGCGTTTGCTCAGTGATAACTGTTTTTTCGGCAACAGGCTGCATACCAAACGATTCAACTGGTCCCATATCACGATCATCACCACCAGCGATTAACGCTGACGTTAAGGTAATTGCTGCTGCAAAAGTTAATGTTTTATTCATCATATCTTTAATCTCCAAATAATTTAAAATTCCTCTTCTTACTTGTATTTTATATGACCTTGATTTTGTATGCTTAAAGATTTCGAAAAAGATTGTAATATGACACATTTATCATCTATTTGCACATCATTAGTTGAATTATCAAAGCAAGCATTTGAGGTTAATAATGGCAATATTCCTAAGTGGGAAAAAGCAATTGCCGATATTCAAAAGATTCAGCCGGGCCAAGTAAGCTTTAAACATCCGTATGTTGCCATTAACGCTGATGCTAATAATGCTGAACTGACGCAAGCGTTAAAACAGCTTATGCCTTGGCGCAAAGGTCCTTATCAAATTGGAGATTTAAACCTTGAGAGTGAGTGGCGAGGCGATATGAAATGGGATCGACTTAAAGATTACATTCAACCTTTAGAAGGAAAAGCAGTATTAGATGTAGGCTCTGGCAATGGTTATTTCACCTATTTGATGGCCATGCAAGGCGCTGATATTGCTATTGGTATTGAGCCATTTTTGCTTTTTAATTATCAATTTCAGGCCATTCGCACATTAATAAATCAACCGCCAAAAGCTTATATATTGCCACTAAAACTTGAACAAATGCCTGAAGAATCATTGTTCGATAGTGTTTTTTCTATGGGTGTGTTGTATCATCAAAAAGATCATATGCGACACCTACAACAACTAAAAAATGTCATGGCAAAGGATGGTGAGCTTATTTTAGAAACTCTAGTTATCGATCAACAACATGGCGATCAAATCATCCCAGAGGATCGCTATGCCCGCATGCGGAATGTCTGGTGCTTGCCATCCACTAACACGCTACATAGTTGGCTAAAAACAGCTGGCTTTACCAATATTAAACTAGTTGATGTTACCAAGACCACGCCAGAAGAACAGCGCGCTACTCATTGGATTGGAGATAACACCCAATCTTTGAAAGACTTTCTTGATTCAAATAATGACAATCTAACCGTCGAAGGCCTGCCTGCACCTAAGCGCGCTATCTTTATTTGCCAAAAATAGTATAATTAATGGCTTTACTGAAAAAAA
>JAHZKM010000102.1 GCA_022600395.1 Pseudomonadota bacterium
AACGATACAAATTAGGAGTTTGTAATTAACAAATGACTAATTTGGAGAGATCGATAACAAAGATTTTTGTAAAAAGAATTCGTCAGGTTAGATTAAGTCTTTAACAGAGGCTAAAGCTGAATCCAAACCACTAGGATCTGTGCCACCACCCTGTGCCATATCTGGTCGACCGCCACCTTTACCGCCTACTTGCTGAGCCACATGGTTTAGAATCTTACCTGCCTGATATTGATCAGTTAAATCTTTAGTCACCCCTGCTACCAATGCGACCTTGTCGCCATTAACCACTGCCAGTACAATCACGGCTGAGCCTAATTTGTCTTTGAGTTTATCTGCCACATCTCGCAAATCTTTTGCACTAATACCTTCGACCGCAGTAGCAAGTAATTTAACGCCATTCACTTCTGATACCTGGCTGATTAAATCATCGCCTTGGTTGCTGGCTAACTGCTTTTGAAAAGTGGCAATTTGCTTTTCTAGTTCTTTTTGTTGCTTGATTAATTGTGCGACTTTTTCAACAACGCTGGCGTTGTTTGTTTTGGTCATTTGTGCAATTTCACTTAAGCTATCTTCAGTTTGCTTATCAAACTGATAAGCATCATAACCAGTCACGGCCTCAATACGACGAACACCGGCAGCAACACCGCCTTCTGAAACGATTCTAAATAAACCAATATCGCCTAGTTGATTCACGTGTGTGCCGCCACAAAGCTCCACTGAAAAATCATTTTTACCCATACTTAATACACGTACGGTATCGCCATACTTCTCACCAAATAGCGCCATAGCGCCTTTCTTTTTGGCTGTTTCAATATCAGTAACATCCGTATGAACTATTGCATTGTCCAGAATTCTACGATTAACCATGGCTTCAATTTTATCCAAATCAGCTTTAGCAATGACTTCATCATGAGAAAAATCAAAACGCAATTTATCGCCATCAACCAGCGAGCCTTTTTGCGTAACCGTCTCACCCAAAACACTGCGAAGTGCAGCATGAAGTAGATGTGTTGCTGAGTGATTACGAGCAATACGCTTACGTCTGCGGCTATCAACCTGTGCGTCTAATACGTCGCCCACCTTAATAACACCAGTTGTTACCATACCATGATGTTCAAAAGCGCCTGTTTTCTGTTTTTGAGTGTTGATCACGTCAAATATTGTATTATTGCCAGTCAGAATACCGCTATCGCCAACTTGACCACCAGACTCGCCGTAAAAACTAGATTGCGCTAATACCACAATGCCTTGATCTCCAGCTTCGATAGCATCAACTAACTCGCCATCCTTAATAAGTGCTTGCACAGTTGAAGTGTTATCTAATAGCTCGTAGCCCAAAAACTCTGTTGCAGTTGTAATATCAACACCTTTTTGCGTGGTTTTAAAATCACCCGCCTGACGAGCACGATCACGCTGTTTGGTCATTTGCGCTTCAAAACCTGGCATGTCAATAGTTAGTTCACGCTCGCGCGCCACATCGGCAGTTAAATCTACTGGAAAGCCGTACGTATCGTAAAGTTTAAAAACAGTTTCACCATCGATTTCACTGTTTGTTAAATTAGCAATTGCATCTTCCAAGATGCCCATACCTTGATCCAGTGTTTGTGCAAAACGTTCTTCTTCACGCTTTAACACTTTTTCAACATTAGCCAATGCCAGCTTTAATTCTGGATAAGCATCTTTAAGTTCTAATGCTAGTACGGGCGCCAAACGATAGAAAAATACTTTATCAATGCCAATCTTATGGCCATGACGAATAGCACGGCGAATAATACGGCGCAAAACGTATCCACGCCCTTCATTAGACGGAATCACGCCATCAACAACCATAAAAGCAGTTGAACGAATATGGTCTGCAATTACTCGTACAGAGGCATTTTCTTGTTTAACACGTTGAGCTGCTGGTGTTAAATCAACAATAGATTTAGTCAAGCTTTGGAAGCTATCTATATCGTAATTGTTGTTTTTATGTTGCAATACAGCCGCTAGGCGCTCTAAACCCATACCAGTGTCTACACAAGGTGCATCCAGTGGCTTTAAATAACCATCTTCTTGCTTGTCATACTGAGTAAAGACCAAATTCCAAATTTCAATATAGCGATCACCATCTTCATCCGCATGCCCTGGCGGACCACCTGCAATATCTTCACCATGGTCATAAAAAATCTCACTCGATGGGCCACACGGACCAGTATCGCCCATTTGCCAAAAATTATCCTTAGCGCCACAACGAGAAATGCGGTTTTTAGGAAAGCCAATTTCATTCACCCAAATAGCTTCTGCTTCGTCATCTTCTTCAAAAACACTAACCCACAGTTTTTCTTTAGGCAAGCCGAGCTCTACTGTTAAAAACTCCCATGCATATTGAATGGCTTCACGTTTGAAATAATCGCCAAATGAAAAATTTCCAAGCATTTCAAAAAATGTATGATGACGCGCGGTATAGCCTACATTTTCCAAATCATTGTGCTTGCCACCAGCACGCACACAACGCTGACAAGAAACTGCGCGTGTATAAGGACGTTTTTCCAAACCACTAAATACGTCTTTAAACGGCACCATACCTGCATTAACAAATAATAGCGTTTTATCATTATGTGGTATTAAAGATGAGCTTTGCTCAATAGCGTGCCCCTTAGAGGCGTAAAAATCTAAGAATTTTTGTCTAATTTCAGCAGTCTTCATTGCAAACAAACATCTAATAAAAATGCCTAATTATACTTGCCTAAGTGCTAAACGATTAATGAAGTGTCGCCTGCACCATGGCGAATAATTTCAATGGCGTCACCTGATAAATTAATAACTGTGGTCGGCTCTGGTGGGCAATAGCCATCATCAATAATTAAATCTACTTGATGGTCAATGGCGCCACGTACATCGTCAATATCATAAAATTCAAAGCCTTCAAGAATTAAAGAAACACTCATCAGTGGTTCGCCTAATTCTTCTAATAACGCCTGCACTACACCGTGGCTTGATACTCTAACACCAATGGTTTTCTTCTTCTCATGAAGTAGGCGCTTTGGCACATCACGCGTGCCTGCCAAAATAAACGTA
>JAHZKM010000103.1 GCA_022600395.1 Pseudomonadota bacterium
TCTTGACGATACACGCATTGATGGCATTATTGAAAGTCTTAATCAAATTGCCGCTTTGGCCGATCCAATTGGTGAAATAACTGATTTAAAATTCCGTCCAAGTGGTATTCAAATTGGCAAAATGCGAGTTCCTTTAGGGGTGATGGGCATTATTTACGAATCTCGTCCAAACGTCACGATTGACGCTGCTGCTCTATGTTTAAAATCTGGCAATGGGGTTATTTTACGTGGCGGCTCAGAAGCTATTCATTCTAATTTAGCACTGTATCAGTGCATTAAGCAAGGCTTGTCTGCTGCTAATTTAGACGAGCATTGCGTACAACTAATCAACACCACCGATCGCGCTGCAGTTGGCGTCTTAGTTCAGGCATCTGAATATGTGGATGCTATTATTCCACGCGGTGGCAAGGGCCTGGTTGAAGCAATTAGTCAGAGCGCCACTGTACCAGTTATTAAGCATCTACATGGTGTTTGCCACACCTACATTGATAAAGACGCCGATACTGAAAAAGCCATCAAAATTGCTTTTAATGCTAAAACACGTCGTTATGGCGTCTGTAACGCTATGGAAACACTACTTGTGCACGCGTCAGCTGCTGGCAGAGTATTGCCTGAGCTTATTGCTGAATACGCACTTAAAGGTGTAGAGCTTAGAGGTTGTAAAAAAACTATGCAGTTTTCTAAGCAAATCATCGCTGCAACAGACGAGGACTGGGATACTGAATATTTAGATGCAATTCTTTCTATTCGTATCGTTAATTCTATGTCTGATGCAATTAAACATATCGAACAACACGGCTCAGGACATACAGAATCTATTGTCACTGAGAATTTCACCTCAGGTCGTCGATTCATCACCGAAGTTGACTCTGCATCTGTGATGATTAACGCCTCTACAGGTTTTGCTGATGGTTTTGAATATGGCCTTGGTGCTGAAATCGGCATTAGTACAGATAAATTTCATGTGCGGGGGCCTGTTGGCCTTGAAGGCTTAACCTCACAAAAATACATCGTTCTTGGCGATGGTCACATTAGACAATAAACCTCACTCAAAAAAAATGAATACAGAACAAACATTAGCTGTTTTTCAGCGCGGCACTGACGAAATATTGCCACTCGATGAGCTTAAGAAAAAACTCGACAAAAATAAACCCTTGCGGATTAAAGCTGGTTTTGATCCCACAGCACCTGATCTTCATCTTGGTCATACGGTGCTTATCAATAAGCTTAAGCAATTACAAGATTTAGGTCATGAAATATTATTCTTAATTGGTGATTTCACCGGCATGATCGGTGATCCAACCGGAAAAAGTGCCACGCGCCCACCCCTAACTGAAGCACAGGTGATTGAAAATGCTCAATCTTACCAAGATCAAGTTTTTAAAATTCTAGATAAAGAAAAAACCACTGTTGTTTACAACTCTGAGTGGATGAATAAAATGTCATCTGCGGAAATGATTCAACTCGCTTCACAACAAACGGTTGCTAGAATGCTAGAGCGTGATGATTTTTCTAAACGTTACAAATCTGGCAAGAGCATCTCTATCCATGAGTTTTTATACCCTTTAATCCAAGGCTATGATTCGGTTGCACTTGAGTCAGATCTTGAGCTGGGCGGTACAGATCAAAAGTTTAATCTGCTCATGGGTCGTGAACTACAAAAACAAGCGGGCATGGAGCCACAGGCAATTCTCACTATGCCAATTTTAGAGGGCTTAGACGGTGTACAGAAAATGTCAAAATCGCTCAATAACTATATCGGTATCGATGATACGCCAGATGACATGTTTGGCAAACTTATGTCTATTTCCGATGAACTCATGTGGCGCTATCTTGAGCTGCTAAGCTTTGAGACGCTTGAAAAAATCGCTAGTTGGAAAGTTGAAATTGAAAATGGCGAAAACCCTAGAAACATTAAATTCCGTTTAGCGGAAGAAATTATTACAAGATTTCATAGTAGTGAAGCTGCCAAACAAGCGCAACAAAATTTCATTAATCGCTTTGCTAAAAACAAAGTGCCTGACGAAATGCCAGAATTTAGCTTCGATGCTGGCATTAAAATTGCCAACCTACTCAAAGAAGCGGGTTTGGTAAATTCTACTTCTGACGCCTATAGAATGATCAAAGAAGGGGCTGCTAAAATTGAAGGTGAGAAAATTTCTGATCGCAATCTTGAGCCAGAGTTAGGAACAGCCGTCTACCAAGTTGGCAAACGTAAGTTTGCGAGAGTGACAATTCAGTAAAAAAAATGTTATAATTCAAGCTCCAGGGGATGACATGGCTTCGACGAGGAGTTGGATCTCAAGGACGCATGCCGAGGATAAAGATAACTCGTAAAAATATGCTTTAAAAATATAGTTGCAAACGAAAACAACTACGCTCTAGCTGCATAGCTAGCCGCCCCTTAGAGGTTGTCTGTACTTTTAAGATGGCGGTCGCTCACAGACTCGCTAGGATTGTTTGTTCCAAACAATTCGGTTAAAACTTTAGGAAATCGCTCCTTATATCCCTGATGGTCGGGTGATAGGTGGCTAACTCAAATAGACCAAGCTAAGCATGTAGACTCTTTGTTTGAAGGTTTTCGGACGCGGGTTCGATCCCCGCCATCTCCACCA
>JAHZKM010000011.1 GCA_022600395.1 Pseudomonadota bacterium
CTGATGAGCAAACTTTTGCGACGATCATTTGTCGAGAACATGCAGTTATTTGTGGGATGGCATTTGCTCAAGCCGCTTTTTTGACCTTGGATCAGAATATTAAAATTAAATGGCAAGTAGAAGAGGGTGATTGGGCAGAGCCCTCTCAAGTATTAGCAATTTTATCGGGCCCCTCAAGGTCAATTATTAGTGCAGAGCGTGTTGCGCTTAATTTTTTGCAGACCTTGAGCGCGGTGGCAACACAGACTAGAAGGTTGGTTGATCATATTGCCCATACTAAAGCACAACTACTAGATACTAGAAAAACCTTACCAGGTCTTCGTTTAGCGCAAAAATATGCAGTTGCTTGCGGTGGCGGCATGAATCATCGAATGGGATTGTATGATTGTATTATGCTTAAAGAAAACCATATTATAGCTTCAGGTGGTATCAGCAAGGCAGTTCAAAAAGCAAAAGAAAATTATCCTGAACTTGATTTAATTGTTGAGGTGGAAACGTTAGAGCAGCTAAAAGAGACGCTAACATTAGCAGGAATAACGAGAGTATTGTGTGATAACTTCTCGAACCAAGATCTAGTCGAAGCGGTGCGGATGGCTGCTGATAAATTACCGATAGAAGCGTCTGGCAATATTGACATAGATACCCTGATTGCAACTGCTGAAACCGGTGTTGATTTTATTTCAACAGGCAGTATTACCAAAAACATTCAAGCGATTGATTTGTCGTTACGTTTTTCCTGAGGCAAAAAACACAGGACTTCTCAGACTATCTTGGGTATTGTAGCGTAAAGGTTTGTTGTTTTCGTCTACAACACGTCCGCCAGCAGCCTCCAAAATACACCCACCAGCAGCCGTATCCCATTCTGAGCAAGGACCAAATCTTGGATAGTAGTCATACTTACCTTCGGCAATTTTACAAAATTTTAGCGCACTTCCTAAATAATTGATGCGATATTGTTCAAAATGATCTAGATGGCTATGTAGTTTATGATTATGAGATGAGTGGTGACCAATTACAACCTCTAAAGGTGTTTTTTGAGGGCTTACTTGAAGTTCGGTTTTGGTATTATTTTGAAGCTTAAAAGCCCTAAATTGATCGTTGGTAAAGTAGTGTGTTTTGCTTAGAGGTGCATAGATAAAACCAAAAATAGGGCGATTACTTTTGATATAAGCAATGCAAATACAAAACTCACCAGTTTGCTCAATAAAGTCCCTAGTGCCATCAAGCGGATCCATAAGCCAGTATTCATCCCAGCTTGAACGTTCAAAAAAATTAACTAATTCAGATTCTTCAGAAATAATAGGAACGTTAGGAGTAAGTTGCTTTAAGGTTGCAGATAACAGCTGATGTGCTTTTTGGTCAACAACAGTTAATGGCGTTTGATCTGATTTGGTTTCAATGGTTAGACTAGTTTTGTAGTACGACATAATCAACTCTCCAACTTGTGTGGTGAGTGTGATTAAGTGCGGTGTTAGCGTATTGAACATCATGATATTATCATACCATTGAGGGTGATAAATACTGCTAAATATGGTGGGCCTACTTGGACTTGAACCAAGGACCAATCGATTATGAGTCGAGTGCTCTAACCAACTGAGCTATAGGCCCGATAAAACGGATTTTTTTAAGAATCTAAAAAGCTTTGTAGCTTATGAGCACGAGAAGGGTGTCGTAGCTTTCTTAGTGCTTTCGCTTCAATTTGACGGATACGTTCTCGCGTCACATCAAATTGTCTGCCAACTTCTTCTAACGTGTGATCTGTATTCATGTCGATACCAAAGCGCATTTTTAATACTTTTGCTTCACGAGGAGATAGATTGGCCAGTAGATCGCCAGTTGTTTCTCTAAGGCTTTCTTTAGTAGTGATTTCTACAGGAGAGGATAGGTTTGTATCTTCAATAAAATCACCAATATTAGAATCTTCATCATCACCAACAGGTGTTTCCATTGATAATGGCTCCTTGGCAATTTTCAAAATTTTAATAATCTTATATTCTGGCAGCTCCATTTCAGTGGCCAACTCTTCTGGAGAGGCTTCACGACCGAATTTTTGTAGTAATTGACGACGTACACGATTGAGCTTATTAATGGTTTCAATCATATGCACTGGAATACGAATGGTGCGTGCTTGATCGGCAATTGAACGAGTAATGGCTTGGCGAATCCACCAAGTGGCGTATGTTGAGAATTTGTAACCACGACGATATTCAAACTTGTCAACCGCTTTCATAAGGCCGACATTTCCTTCTTGAATAAGGTCTAAAAACTGTAAGCCGCGATTTGCGTATTTTTTGGCAATCGAGATAACCAATCTCAAGTTAGCTTCAATCATTTGTGATTTGGCCTTCTTGGCACGACGATCGCCCTTTCGATAAAGTTTGTTAAGAGATTTTAACTCAGCAATGGTTAGTTGCATCTCTTCTTCATATTCGTGTAAATTTTTCTGCGCATAGAATATTTCATCTTTGGCCGCAGCAAGGTCTTTAGCAACTTTTTCGTCTACTTTTGCATTGTTCAGCCAATCGTAATTCGTTTCGTTGTCATTAAATAGTTCAAAAAATTGAGCCCTTTCCATGCCCGCGTAAAGACAAGCATTTTGGATAACTTTTTCCTGTTTTTTAACTTGTGCAACGCGATCACAAATCACCTCCATCATAGTGGAAACTAACTTAGGCGCAAGGCGCAAATCTGACAAGCCTTTTGATAGTTGTACGCGTGCGGCCACTGTTTTTTTATGACGAAAGCCATGCTTTTCTTTTAATTCTTGATAGCCTTGAGAGCAACCTAAAACAGTTTCAAAACGGGTGTACACCTTACCTTCATCAGGGCCAGTATATTCCATTTCTTCCATGTCTTCATATTCTTCATCATCATCAAACTCACCTGCATCAAAAGCAGCTTTTTTGGCTTCAAAATCAGCTGCATCGCCCTGATAACCAATGATGACGTCAGTCATTTTACATTTTCCTTCTTCTAGACGTTTGTGGGCCTTAAAGAAGTAATCAGTAATTGATGGATAAAGTGTGATGGCTTGCATAATTTCGAATACACCTGCCTCAATTTCTTTGGCAATGCGAATCTCATCTTCTTGCTCTAATAGATCAACAACACCCATTTCACGCATATACATTCTAACCGGATCAGTTGTTCGTCCAAACTCAGAGTCAAGAGCAGCTAATGCGGCAACAGCTGCTTCTGCAGAAGTGGATTGTGCCTTGGCACCTGACTCTACAACCAAGGTGTCTGCATCAGGGACTGAATCAGAAACTGTAATATCTAACTCTTCCAAAATAGTAACAATTGGCTCTATCTGCTCTTGTGTTAATAAGTCTTCAGGCAAGATGTCGTTGATTTCAGAGTAGGTTAAGTAACCTTTTTCTTTACCAACCGTAATCAATTTTTGTAGTGCTTGCTTGTGTGCTTTTGTAGTAGATTTCATAGAGTAACGTGTTATGACAGACCAAATTATGGATTATACACAAAGATATTTGTTAAAAATCATAGCATCGTGCGTTTTAGCGTTGAATATTTATTGAATGTCAGAAAAAATATTGATGATAGATTGTTCTTCACTAATACGCTTAATAACTTCAGCCATAATAGGGGCAATTGAAAGTTGCCTAATTTTATGACATTTAGCAGCGTCAGCCATTAAAGGGATAGTGTTTGTAGTGATTAATTCGTCTAGCTCAGAGTTTTTAATATTGTTGATCGCATTACCTGATAGTACTGCATGTGTGGCATATGCGACAACTTTTTTGGCACCTTTTTCTTTAAGAATGCCTGCTGCTTGACATAAAGTTCCTGCTGTATCAACCATATCATCGATCAAGATACAAGTTTTTCCTTTGACGTCACCAATCACATTCATGACTTTTACCATATTAGGAGCGGGGCGACGTTTGTCAATAATAGCCAAATCTGCATCATTAAGTTTTTTGGCAGCAGCGCGTGCACGAACAACACCACCTACATCTGGAGAAACCACGACAATATCTTCATGATTTTGGCTGACAATATCCTCTAGTAGCACAGGCTGGGCATAGATATTATCAATAGGAATATCAAAGAAACCCTGAATTTGATCAGCGTGTAAATCAACTGTTAAAATTCTATCAATGCCAGCAGATTCAACCATTTTAGCAGCGAGTTTTGCAGTAATAGGAACACGAGTTAGGCGTGAGCGACGATCTTGTCGTGAATAGCCAAAGTAAGGCACAACTGCAGTAATTCTCGCTGCTGATGAACGCTTTAAAGCATCGGCCATGACTAATAATTCCATCAGTGTTTCAGCGGGAGAAGGTCCGCAAGTTGGCTGGATAATAAACACATCGCAGCCTCGTACATTTTCTAAAATTTCAACTTGTGATTCACCATCACTAAACCTGCCAACCACTGCTTTTCCTTGTGCAACATTTAAACTAGAAATAATTTCGCCAGAAAGTAATGGATTGGCATTGCCACTAAAAATTTTGATGGTGTCGAGAGACATAAGTATGATTAATTGTTGAGAATTGTTTAAATTATACTAGGTTACAATGATAAAAATAGTTTTTGCTAAGGGATTGCGTAAGTAAATTTAGTTAGATAATAGATATAAAAAAAGCCACATCTTAGCGTTAAGATGTGGCTTTTGAAAAATGGCTGGGCTGGCAGGATTTGAACCTGCGCATGACGGGATCAAAACCCGTTGCCTTACCGCTTGGCGACAGCCCATTTAAGGATTGGAGAAG
Organism: Pseudomonadota bacterium; assembly: GCA_022600395.1. GTDB lineage: Bacteria > Pseudomonadota > Gammaproteobacteria > PS1 > Pseudothioglobaceae > Thioglobus_A. The sequence goes on from JAHZKM010000011.1 coordinate 4,734, forward strand.
TGTTTATTGCTTGTGCAGTAAAACTCATCCATTTTTTTGGCATTTTTTCTAATGCTGCCAAAGCATTTTTTTTAGTGGAAAATTCAGCAAAAACACTGCTACCCGTTCCACTCATTCTTGCTTTTCCTATCAGATTGGAGCAGTTATTAAGTTCCTCTAACGCAAGCCCAATTTCCTCTGTTTGCTCAATGGCTGCTTGCAGACAGTCATTGTGAGTATTTGTAAGCTCAGAGAAGTCGGATATTTTCCCTATCATCGGACTCATTGTCAATGCTTTATGCGAGAAAATTTCTGATGTGGAGGTATGCTGATTAACAAAAACCACTAAAAAGTAGTTATTTGGGGTGTTTACAGGACTTAAAATTTCTCCTACGCCTTCCGCCCAAGCGCTTTGAGCATTGATAAAAACGGGCACATCTGCACCTAGCTCTAGACCTAATGCTGTAAGTTTCTGCAAACTTAAGTCTGTTTTCCAAAGGTGATTAAGCGCAACTAGTGTCGTAGCCGCATCAGACGATCCACCACCCAAGCCAGCGCCTGCAGGGATGCGTTTTACAATAGAGACATCACACCCTAGATGCGTCTTAGTGTTTTTTTGTAAAAGCTCAGCGGCGCGTATGATTAAATCGCATTCTGGTGCAATATTTTCATTACCTGAGGTTCGATTAATAATGCCCTGATCAGTTACTGTAAATTGCAACTCATCATGATAATCTAATAGCTGAAAAAGAGTTTGTAAGTTGTGGTAGCCATCTTTGCGTTTGCTGTTGATATGCAAAAATAAGTTAATTTTTGCAGGCGCCAGCCAAACTTTAGGTGAGCTAGACATCAATAAAGACGTCTCGATAGTATTTTAATTCGTCAATTGAGTCACGAATATCAGCTAATGCTAAGTGTGCAGGCTCGCCCGTCCTAATCATTTTTGCTTCAGGTTTCCAGCGGACTAACAGCTCTTTGAGTGTGCTGACATCAATATGACGATAGTGGAAGAATTTTTCTAATTCGGGCATGTAGTTGTACAAAAAACGTCTATCTTGACAAATGGTATTACCACACATGGGTGACACACCAGCATCAACATATTTTTCTAAAAACTCAATAGTTTGTTTTTCAGCTTGCTTAGTAGATATAACACTGTCTTTAACGCGTTGAACCAAGCCAGAGTTAGTGTGATGTTCCGTATTCCACTCGTCCATACCTGCTAGAATTTCTCCACTTTGATGAATCGCTAAAGAAGGACCTTCTGCTAAAATATTAAGATCTTTGTCTGTCACAATCGTGGCAATTTCAATAATGACATCGCGTTCTGGAAAAAGGCCAGTCATTTCTAGATCAATCCAAATTAAATTTGATTCTTTGTTCATAAGTTTATCCTTTAACAGCCTGTTGATTCACGTACAAAGTCATCTAGCTTTTGATGTGCTGAGCCTTTATTTAAAATATTAAAAGCCTTGTCAATACCGTCTTGGAGTGAAGTGCCTAGACCACATACATAAATAGCAGCGCCGGCATTTAGTGCAATAATATTTTTAGCTGAGCCTTCTTTACCATCAAGCGCTTGTTGAATCAGAGTTAAGGAATCTTCGGCATCATTCGCTTTAATATCATCTAGATTACCCAGTGGTATGCCAAAGTCAGTTGGGTTAATGGTGTAAGTGGTGATCACGCCATTCTTTAGCTCTGCAACAAAAGTGTCATCTGCGATGGATATTTCATCTAAGCCGTCTTTGGAATGGACGACCATTACATGCCTAGATCCTAGGCTTTTCAAAACATTGGCGATGGGCTCAACTAATTCCTTGCTATATACTCCCATGACTTGTGTCGGTGCTTTGGCAGGGTTAGTGAGTGGACCAAGTACGTTGAAAATAGTTCTAACAGCCAGCTCTTTGCGCGGCCCAATGGCGTATTTCATGGCTGAATGATGAGCAGGGGCAAACATAAAACCAACACCAATTTTATTAACACTATGGCTAATTTGCTCCGCACTCATCTCTAAATTAACCCCCGCAGCTTCTAGAACGTCCGCACTGCCAGATTTTGATGAAATAGAGCGATTACCGTGCTTGGCAACTGAACCGCCAGCAGCTGCAACAACAAAGGCGCAAGCAGTAGAGACGTTAAACAAGCTAAGTCCGTCACCGCCTGTTCCGCAAGTATCAACTAGATGCTTGGTATTTTTGACTTCTACACCTTTGGCAAGCGAACGCATCACTTTGGCGCTGGCCGTTATTTCAGCAATGGTTTCGCCCTTCATAGAAAGACCAACTAAGAAGGCGCCAATTTGTGCATCGGTCGTTTTGCCAGTCATAATGTCACTCATGACAGCATGCATTTCACTTTCGGTTAGATCTTGTTTTGCAATAACTGCTTTGATAGCTTGTTGTATATTCATGGGTTAGTCTTCATTCATTAAGGTTTCAATTTCATCAATAGTTTTAGCAAGTTGTTCGGTTAAGACTGTGTTACCAGCATTTGTTACCCAAACATCATCTTCGATTCTAATGCCGATATTGTGGTAAATAGGGTTGATTTTATCACTCTTACGAATATAAATACCAGGTTCAACAGTGATTACCATACCTTCCTCAAATTTACGATGTTGTTGGTCTTGTTGGTATTTTCCAACATCATGAACATCCATGCCTAGCCAGTGGCCGGTACCATGCATGTAAAAATTTGATAGCGGCTCATCTAATGCAAGCAAGCCTAGCGATTCAAGCCCTTTTCGAATAATGTTAGAGGCGATTTCATGTGGTTTGTGAACACTAACACCAGGCTTAATACTATCAATAGCAGCCAATTGAGCATCTAGTACGATTTGATAAATTTGTTTTTGTGCTGTACTAAATCGACCATTAACCGGGAAAGTGCGTGTAATATCGCTCGCATAGTTTTCAAACTCACAACCAGCATCAATCAGTACCAAGTCGCCGTCTTTAAGCGGTTTGTTGTTTTCTATGTAGTGCAATATGCAGGCATTTTTTCCACCTGCAACAATAGGAGTATAGGCATGTACTGCATTGTTTTTAACAAAGTGTGCGTCAAAAATACTTTGAAGTTCGTATTCAAACATATTAGGAGATGTATTTTTCATGGCAAGTACGTGAGCTACCATTGAAACATTAGCTGCTCTTTGCATGGTGCTTATTTCAAACTCATCTTTAATTAAGCGCATTTCATGCAAAGGATCTTGCAGACTTTTAAGCGTGTAGCTTGAAAGTAGACTGCTAAGCGTTCTGTCAAGATCACAAGGCTTCTCGTCAAAATAAACTACATTTTCTGCTGTGATTAATTGTGACAAGTGATCTTTTAATAAATTGATGTTTAAAGCTTTCTCAAGCTTTAGAGTCTCGGGCGCGTCTGCAAGGCCTAGGCGCTCTCCATCCCAAATTTCACGATCAGGATCTTTGTCTCTCAAAAACATAGTATAGGTGCTTCGACTGATAACAGCGACTGCTTGTGGCTCTTTAAACCCAGTTAAATAGAAAAAATCGCTATTTGGTCGAAATGGAAAAGTAACGTCACCATTTCTAAATTGTTCAGGATTGGTTGAGATAACAATAACAGCGTTATCATCAATCTGGCTTAGTAACTCTTTTCTTCTATTTTGATGTATCATTATTTTTCAAGTCAATTTAGTAGCGCAAAGATACCATGAAACACGTCCGCTTGTACCAAAATGCCCCTTTGAAAATTAATGATAATAAGTTTCTTGATGACTATGCATCACATCATTTAACTAAGGTTTTGCGCTTTCCTCAAGGGCGCGATATTACTTTATTTAATGGCGATGGATTTAATTATCAAGCGAGTGTTCTGAGTGTAAAAAAAAAGTGTGAAGTGCGAATTACAAGTCGCACCGCTAATTTAAACGAATCAAGGTTAAATCTGACTTTAGCGCAAGGTATTGCTAAGGGTGAAAAAATGGATTTTTTAATACAAAAAGCAGTAGAGCTTGGGGTGAATCAAATTATTCCTATTTTTACTCAACATTGTGTGGTGAGACTCGCAGCTGAAAAACTCCAAAAACGCATGCAACATTGGCGCAAAATTATTATTGGTGCTTGCGAACAATCAGGTAGATCAGTGGTTCCAGAGTTGCTAGAGCCATTAAGTTTGGAAGAGCTTATGGCTCGTAATTTTGATTCTGTGTTTGTACTGCACCATCGAGCAGAAAGTTCTTTGTTAGAGTTTGATCAGCCTGACCAAGCAACCATTATTATAGGTCCTGAGGGTGGGCTGAGCGATAAAGAGATTGCTTATACTGTCCAAAATGGTGCGCAACCATTATTACTAGGCTCTAGAGTGCTGAGAACAGAAACAGCCTCTCTAGCCGCTATTGCGAATATGCAAATGCTATGGGGTAGTTAAAACGGCTAATGCTTTTTGAATTGGCTCGAGCACAGGCGCTAATTTTTTGCGAATTGCCGATCCGGTTAGATTATGAGCCGAAATTGTACTTACTACCAAACGTTCATTAACACCTGCTAATAATAATCTAGCATTGAGCTGCTCCTGTTCCGCGCTTGAGTTGAGATTTAGACTTTTAATTTGTATATTAATCTTATCAAGAGAGCTCTGCGGAGTTATTTTTTCATGAGATATATATTGGCCAAGCACTTCTAAAGCACGGTAAAGTACATATTCTTGATTAATCTTTTTTAAAATATGGGCAAGTGTGGATAGAAAGATTTGCACCTGATCATTGTTAATAATTTGCAGGTCAGGATGTTCATAATTAGGCGATTGAATTTTAAACTCATTAGGTAGATGGCCTTGCATTCTTTCAACAAAACCCACCAAAAAGGCAGTTTTTCTTTGACCCTGTTTCCATAATTTATCTTTAGATTTTTGGTCGATTAAATCGCCTTGTAAGACTAAACTAGTTGTATCTATTAGCTGTTCTGTTTCGTTTATAAAAGGCAAAAATTCTAATAAGTATTGGGCAACATCTCGACCTGTTTGAGTTTGAATGACAAACTCTTTGGTTAGCAAAAAACGACCAATTTCGGCTTGATTGTCGGTATTAGTAGCACACCACCAAGTGAGTTTTAGAAGTTGATCGTCAAGATTGGTTGAGTTAGCAACCGCTACAACCGCCTCAACCTCACCTAGTTTGAGCAAAGATGCTAGATTTGAAGACTCAACTTGCCCCATTCTTGACCAGCGCTTTAGGTAAGAAGGATAGCCGCCCATTGCACCCAAAACTTGGGTAACCAATAGTTTTTTAACATCTTTAATATAAGCTGCACTGTCTCCGCTCGGCTTTAGCTCGATTGTTTGTTCTTTAAATTGTGCATTAAGCCCTACAACGACTAGCTTATAGGTATCAATGCGAATAGCAATCGAGGTGGCAATTAAAACATTTAGTTTTAGTATGTCTTCAGGCTCAAGCATTTAACAGTCTATTTAGTTGTGATAAGGAGTGAGAAGCAAGTGAATCTTTAAAGATAATCAACGAATTTTTGCCAAGATTGATTATCACCAGGAATTGAGATTGATAGGCGCAGTAAACACAAGGGTATTGGCAAGAATTGCCAGACTTATCGATTGTTGTAAACGCTTGATCGTCTAAAGTGATCGAACAAATTGCGCTCGACTTTGTTAATAAGATATGTGTATTTAACCAGTAAAAATGCGCTATAAGTAGGATGCTAAACATCAAGCTAGCATAGTGGTTAAAATTGTAAACCCAAACGATAGTGAGTGCAAATAAATGCACAAGCATTGAGATGCGTTGGTAAATTTTTGACGCCTGAAGCTTAAAAGTGGTTCGTTCAGTCGCTATCACTTAATTCTGTCGCTAGTTGTCCTGCCCTATCAAATGCAGCGCGCATAGCGTGCGCCACTACGATGTCAAAATTTTGATCTTGAAACGACTCGATGGCAGCTTGGGTTGTTCCGTTTGGAGAGGTAACATTGGCGCGTAATTCTTTAGGTGATTCGTCGCTCGCATCAGCCATCATACTAGCACCTAAAGCTGTTTTTACGCTTAGCATTTGAGCAGTTTTTTTGTCTAATCCTAATGCAACACCAGCCTTTGACATGGACTCAATCATCAAGAAGAAATAAGCCGGTCCACTGCCAGACAAGGCAGTGACAGCATCTAACATTGCCTCCTCTGCCACCCATAGAGTTTGTCCTACACAACCAAGAATGTTGGTGGCTAATTGTTTCTGAGCGTCGCTTACAAGGTTGTTGGCAAACATTCCTGTTACACCTTGATTGAGTAAAGCCGGGGTGTTTGGCATGGTGCGCACAATTGCTTTTTTACCACCAAGCCAGCGGTCAATATCATGGGCATGAATCCCGGCAGCAATTGAAATAATTAGAGTGTTGGTGTTTAGTGATGTTTGTAACGATCGACAAACGCTGGCAAGCACCTGGGGTTTAACCGCTAAAACCACTACATCGCAACAACGAGCCAATGCCAAATTATCCGTAAATGCTTCAAGGTTAAATGTTTGCTTACGTAGGGATAATAGCGCTTCGTTAGTATCGCTGACTTTGATATTGTCAGCAGAAAAACCTGTATTGATTAATCCGGAAATAATAGCAGAAGCCATATTACCTGCGCCAATGAATCCAATTGTTGCTGTATTTTTCATTACAATGTTTTTTAAATTTAGTTTGAAGACTATTCTACCAAAATAACCAAAGAGGTATCAAAGTGAGTGCAAAAAAATTCAATCCAAAATTAATCATGATCGATGTTGATGGTACCTTGGTAGACAGTGTTCCAGATTTGGCTTATTGTGTTGATGAAACTATGAAGGCTATGGGAAAGAAGCCTTGGGGTGAGGCTCAAGTTCGCCATTGGGTGGGTAATGGTGTGCCAAAATTAGTGGAAAGGTCTTTGACAGGCGAGCTAGAAGGTGTACCTAATCAAGCCGAATACGACCAAGCATACCCAATATTTTTAGAACTGTACTCTGTCAATACTTCTGTTCGATCATGTCTATACAAAGGCGTTAAAGAAGGGTTAGACTATCTGACAGCGCAAGGTTACACGTTAGGCTGTGTAACCAATAAAGCTGAGCAGTTCACCTTGCCTATTTTAAAAGATTTGGACGTTTTTGATTATTTTGGTATCGTGGTATCTGGAGATACTTTAGCAAAGAAAAAACCGGACCCATTGCCGCTTTTACACAGTGCTGACTTTTTCGGTATCGATCCAAAAGATTCACTCATGTTGGGAGATTCAGTGAGCGATGTTAAGGCGTCACGTGCGGCTGGATTTGATATTATCTGCATGTCATATGGATATAACCATGGTAATGATATTCGTGATACTAATCCAGATTTGGTTATTGATTCCATGGTTGAACTGAAAGATTATCTATAAATTTCTATAAATAAAATTGACAGATTTTGATAATGGTTTAGTGTTTTTTTGCATCAAGGGTAAAACACAACCTTTGTTTAAAGTGACGTAAAATGAATGGTTATGGATACATTTGATCAAAATCACATTTGGCATCCTTATGCCAAAATTCCTAACTCTGTTACAGCGAATAAAGTGCTTTCAGCTAAGGGTGTTTACCTTAATTTAGAGGGTAACAGGTGTGTTATTGACGGCATGAGTTCTTGGTGGAGTGCTATTCATGGCTACAACCACCCTGTATTAAATCAAACCATAACAACACAGCTGGGGAAAATGTCACATGTGATGTTTGGCGGCCTGACACATGACCCTGCAATTAATCTTGCTAAGACTTTAGTTGAAATTACACCTGAAAACCTAAGTAAAGTTTTTTTTTCAGATTCTGGTTCTATTGCTGTAGAAGTTGCGATGAAAATGGCGTTGCAATATTGGCATAACAAAGACCAATCAAAAAAACATAAATTTATTACTATTCGCGGAGGCTATCATGGCGATAGTTTCGGTGCGATGAGTGTTTGCGATCCAGACAATGGCATGCATCATTTGTTTTCAGGTATCTTGCCACAACATTTTTTTGTCAAGAGTCCGTCAATAGTTTCAATGGACGAGGCGTTAGCAGATTTAAAAAAAACCTTAAAATCACATTCCAAAAACATTGCTGCTATGATTTTGGAGCCGATAGTTCAGGGTGCAGGTGGCATGAGGATTTACAATCCACAATATTTAACCCAAGCAAAAGCATTATGCAAACAGCATGACGTATTGTTCGTTTTAGATGAAATTGCCACAGGATTTGGACGAACAGGTGAATTATTTGCATTAGAGTATGTCGATGTTGAGCCGGATATTTTGTGTTTAGGTAAGGCGTTAACAGGCGGTTATATGACTTTGGCTGCAACCTTAACAACGGATGAAATCTCACAAGGGATTGGCACACTTATGCATGGCCCTACCTTTATGGCTAACCCATTGGCTTGTAGTGTTGCCAATGCGAATATTGAGCTATTGCTAAATTCTCCATGGCAAGATAATATTGCTGATATTGAAACTGTTTTGAGTGGTGAGCTGTCTTCATTGAGGTCACATGATAAAGTCGCTGATGTGCGTATTTTAGGCGCGATTGGTGTCGTAGAATTAACTCAAGAGATAGATGTAGAGAAGGTTCAAAATCAACTGATTGAAAATGGAGTATGGCTTAGACCTTATGGTAAGCTATTGTATACTATGCCTCCTTTTATCATTAACAAGCAAGAATTATTGCTAATTACCAAAGCTATTAAAACTGTTATCGAAAAATTATGAAGAAAATATTACTAATATTGAGTTTGTTTGTATCCATTTCTAGTGCTAGTAACTATAAAAAAGTTAGTGTTGAAGTCATTGCTGAGAATCTTAATGGCAGTGCTTATTACATACCTGGACTGTCTGGTTCGGCAACTGAATACGAGGGTTTTATCTCCAACGCAGGTTTTGTAGTAACCAGCGAAGGAGTGGTAGTGTTTGATGCTTTGGGCACGCCATCACTCGCTAAAGCCATGCTTGGTGAAATCCGAAAAGTGACTAACAAGCCTATTAAACTAGTGATTGTGAGCCATTATCACGCAGATCATATTTATGGATTACAAGTTTTTAAGGAGCAAGGTGCGCAAATTTGGGCACCCAAAGGAACTTGGGACTACCTTGATTCTGAAACCGCCCCTACTTTGTTAGAATCTAGACGCATCTCGCTTTATCCTTGGGTGAATAGCAAAACATATTTGGTTGAGCCTGATCGTATTATTGATCAGGACACAGAGTTCAGCTTAGGTGAGCATCAGTTTTTGCTGACTTACTTCGGTAAAGTTCACTCAGAAGGCGATATGTCGTTGTTGAGCTTAAATGACCAAACACTTTATAGTGGCGATATTATTTTTGAAGGACGTATTCCTTTTGTGGGCGATGCTGATATCATTAAATGGTCAAAAACGCTTGATCGGGTTCGAAATATTGAGATGGAGTATTTTGTGCCTGGGCATGGAATGGCCTCAGATCAGCCGCAAGAAACTATGGACCTAACTTATCGATATCTGAATTTTTTACTCAAGCAATTAACTGTAGCTGCTGATGAAATGATACCTTTTGATGAGGCTTATCAAGCAATTGATTGGTCGGAATTTGAAGATGAACCAGCTTTCGATGCAGCTAATCGACAGAATGCTTATGCAGTTTATTTATATCTTGAAAGAATTCTGGATTAACATTTACCAAACATACTCAGTAGATATTTACAGCAAAATTTATGTAACTGGTTTTGCTAATCAAAAGTCTGACTCACAAAGAGCTGGTTAGTCAATTGGATCTACATCTAAATACCAGCGAACTTTGCTTTTTAGTTTGATAGTGTCAATATGTAGATTGAGCGTTGCTAACATTTGGTGCAGCGCTGCTCGATCATTAGCTTGTAGATAGAGATTAAAGTAGTAATAGTCTGCCTTTTTTTCAATGGTACTGGCAACTGGCCCCCAAATCTCAACTGTGTCAAGATTAATGCTTTTCAATAAGCCAGCTACCTCACGTAAAAAATCTTCAGCATTTTGTTTGTTTTTGGCATTTGAGCACAAAAGCGCTTGATGGGAGAATGGCGGCATCATTGCACTCATGCGTTGTTTAAGAACGCTACTAGCAAATTGTGTGTAGCGATTAGAAAGTACATAATGAAACATAGGATGATCTGGATAGCGCGTCTGGATAGCCACTTCTCCCTGGTCGCCGCTTCTACCAGCACGACCAGAGACTTGAATGAGAAGCTGTGCCAAGTATTCAGTGGCGCGAAAGTTGGTGGATAAAAAGCCGCCATCAATGTCCAGAATACCCACCATAGCTAAATTAGAAAAATCATGGCCTTTGGCCAACATTTGTGTGCCAACAATAATACATGGTTCGCCAGAGTTGATTTTTTCCAAGTGTTGAGCAAGGGATTTTTTGCGTCGTGTGGTGTCACGATCAATACGGATAATGGGGGTATCGGCAAAGTGAGCGCTTAGCGTTTCTTCAAGTCTTTCCGTGCCATAACCATAGACTTCTAGGCTTTGTTCACCACATTCTGGACAAGCTGATTCTGGCATTTTTTCATCACCACAATGATGGCATTTAAGTCGATTAATATGTCGGTGATAGATCATGGAGGCGTGACAATGGCTGCACTCAGATTTCCAGCTACACGTCGTGCAAAAGTAAACAGGTGCGTAGCCACGCCTATTGATAAACAGCATAACTTGTTTACCTTGAGCTAAATATTGCTGTATTTTTTCAATCAATAATCCAGACAAGGCGCCATCAGCATGAGAGCGCATATCAATCAGACTGACTTTTGGCATCACTACGCCACCAGCTCGATTGGCCAAAGTTAAGCGCGTGAGCTTATTATCCATGGCATTTTTTAAAGTTTCCAAACTTGGTGTGGCTGTGCCTAATATCAAAGGAATATCTGCTTGTTTGGCACGAATAAAGCTTAAATCTCGCGCTGAATATCGAAAACTAGACTGTTGTTTAAAAGAGCCATCATGCTCTTCATCAATAATAATCATCCCAAGGTTTGGCATTGGTGCAAAAATGGCGCTTCGTGTACCTAAAACCACACCTGCCTCTGCGCTTTTGGCCATCAGGTAAGCATCAAGCTTTTGGGTTTCGTTCAGTTGCGAATGGATCGCTACAACACGAGTGTTAAGTCGTTGCTCAAAGCGTGCAATCATTTGTGGAGTTAGGCCAATTTCTGGCACCAATACCAAAACTTGTTTGCCTTGGTCAAGCATCTCTTGAGTGATTCTTAAATAAACTTCAGTTTTTCCACTGCCAGTAACCCCATGTAGCAAAAAACCATGATATCCATGTTGTTCAGCCAAAATAGCTTTAATAGCTTGATCTTGCTCTTGTGTGATTTCGAAATCAGGCTGGCTAGTTTTAACGGGCAGTCCGATGAGTTTTTTTATTTTTGCTTCTTTGCCAAGGCGCAAATTTTTAGGCATAGCTGCCAATAAAACTTCGCCAATGGGGTGGTGGTAATATTTAGCAGCCCAAAATAAAAAATCTAGTATGGGCTTGTCTAGAATAGGCGACTCGTCCAAGACTTCTATGATAGATTTTAATTTGTTAAATTCACTCTTATCTTTGCTGGACATTACAATGCCAACTACTTTTTTAGTGCCAAAAGGCACTTTTACACGAGTGCCAACCTCTGGTGCATGGTCGCATAGATAATCAAAAGTTTTGTTAAGTGGTACAGAAATAGCAACTTCAATGATTGGCATGAACGAACAAAAAATATCAACGTAAAATAAAACATTTTATCAATTAAACCTTTGGCATGATTGTTATTCAAAATAGTATTGACGTTAATAATATTAATGAAGTAGATTTTTCCAATACTTTGCAAAGCGTGCTAGATGAGCTTAACGTAAGTGATAGCGAGCTGCTTGTGCGCTTTGTTGATAAGCCAGAGATTCAGCAGCTAAACAAAACCTATCGTCATCAAGATAAGCCCACTAATGTTTTGTCTTTTCCTAGTGACCTGCCGATTGAGATTGATGAGGCAATTTTGGGCGATGTGATTATTTGCATGGAAGTAGTGACAGAAGAGGCGAAAGCGCAAGGAAAAACTTTTGAGAATCATTTAGTGCATATGGCTATTCATGGCACACTTCACTTGCTAGGATTTGATCATATTGAAGAGTCTGAGGCGCAAAAAATGGAAGCACTTGAGATAAAAATTTTGGAAAAAATGCAAATCAGTAATCCATATGAATAATTAAGACTTATTCGGCGTGTTGCGCCCGGCCAAGACGCTCTATAGCGCGTAATTCATCGTTAATATAATACATTTTTAGACTGTTTCGCTCCCAAGGCGGTATTCCAGCCTCTTGCAGTACTTTTTTAAGGGGTTGGGAATGCTTTTTGCCAGCTAATTTAATGCGCTGGCCTTCTGTGCGGTAGCGGATAGAAAAATTTGGCAAATTTTCCAATTCTGCATGAATAGGGCATTTTTGCTGATTTTTCTCTGAGTGTGTATCAATAAAATATAGCTGTTGTTGATAGCGCCTAATTTCAAATTCATTCCAACTAACTAATGGCATGGCGTCTGCTTTAGCAAAGATGAGTTCGAAAACTTGATCCATGATTTTGTCGCTCGGCGCTAAAAAATTTAATTGATTGAGTTGATAGCGCAATACATTTTTAATTCTATGAAGCTCGAGCGTTATTAGCGGATTGATTTGTAATCGATTGTTAGAATCAATTAGCCGGTAGTTTTCAATATCAAGCTCGGCCAATTCATGCATGAGTTTGAGTGACTCGGATTGGTGTTTAGCACTACGAGCAAGTGATTTGGTTAGATTTTGGTAGGTTTTTGACAATAAGGGAATAACCTCTAAACGTAATAAGTTGCGTCTAAAGTTAGTATCTTTGTTGCTATCGTCTTCAATCCAGCTAAGTTTGTGCTTAGTGGCGTAGTCAATGACTTGCTGCTTATTAATCTCCAGCATCGGGCGATAGTGAATCCCCATACCTAAAGGTTTTTGTCGTGGCATGGAGGCTAATCCAGCCACGCCTGCGCCACGAAATAATTGCAAGAGTAAGGTCTCTGCTTGATCATCTTGATGGTGGGCAGTGCACAAAACCTCATCTTGATTTAAATCACACGATAGTGAAAAATAGCGTTTTTTACGTGCATTTTCTTCGATATTAGATGATTTTTCTAAATAAAAATCAATATTTTTATAAGGAATATTAAGTTGTTTGCATAATTTTTGACAAAAAATCTGCCAATTATCGCAATGCTCAGATAAGTGATGATTGCAATGCACTACTCTTAGGCGTTTAGGAAAGTGGGCGTGTAAATAGTGGAGTAAAACGACAGAATCCATGCCACCACTCAGGCCGAGGACAATATTTTTGCCCTCGAGATAGGTGTCTTTAGTCTTTAAACTGTCCAAAGCTTAGTAGTTTTTCTTGTCTTGCTAAGAGCAAATCTTGCATAGGGATTTTTTTAATCGTGTTCAGCTCTTGCACTAAAGCGTCCTTTAATAAAGACTGTGCTTCAGATGGATTGCGATGATTGCCACCTAGTGGTTCATTAATAATAACGTCAATCAAACCCTCTTTTTTAAGGTGTGTTGATGTTAGTTTTAGAGATTCAGCAGCGACATTTGCTTGGCTCGCATCTTTATACAAAATAGAAGCACAGCCCTCTGGAGAGATAACTGAATAGATAGAATATTCAAACATCATCATTGTATCTGCTACGCCAATTGCTAAAGCGCCACCAGAGCCACCTTCACCAATCACTACAGAGATAATCGGTGTAGCTAAGGTTGACATCTCGAACAAGTTTTTAGCAATCGCTTCAGATTGACCGCGTTCTTCAGCGCCAATACCAGGGTAGGCTCCAGGTGTATCAATAAAAGTAATGACCGGCATGTTAAATTTCTCAGCCATCTTCATTAAGCGAAGCGCTTTGCGATAACCTTCTGGGCGAGGCATGCCAAAGTTGTATTTGAGTTTTTCTTGCCAAATATCATCACCCAATCTTAAAGAGGCAAGCACACCTTGCAGCATTTCAGCTTCATTGGTATTGCCAGCATTTTGATAACAATCGATCAATAAGCTATAGGCTTCAAGATTTTTTGGATCGTTCTCTAAAACGAATCTACAGTTTTTTTCAGCATCTTTGAATCTTTGATTATCAATAAACCTAGCGGCTTGATTTAGCAGTTCCTTAGGGGTAAGTACTTCTTTAGCGGCAAGTACTCTAACAGTTTTTTGTCTTGCTTTTGGTTTTATCATGCCAGTGACATTGCTAATAGGATTCACTTTAGGAAAGAGAGTGGTTTGAGTTTGTTGTCCTGTTCTTAATTGCTTGAGAAACGAATCTAGAGAGTAAATGCTCTGTATTTTTCGGCAATATCCGATCAGTTCATTAACCTCATGTTGTTCAGAGGCTTTCCCTAAAGTGAAGATATTACCAACATTGATTAACACGTCTCTTGCACGGGTAATGGCGACATTTAATCTTCTAAAGTCACGTAAAAATCCA
>JAHZKM010000104.1 GCA_022600395.1 Pseudomonadota bacterium
ATCATAATAAGCTGTTGGTATATGATTTCTTTGTAAAAAATCTTTGCAAAATGCCTTAGATCCTTCAAGCTGTGAGGCCGCTTTAGTTGGGCCAAAAATAGCTAAACCTTGCTCTTGAAAGCGATCTACAACGCCAATCACTAGAGGCGCTTCTGGACCGACAATAGTGATATCAATTTGATTATTTTGAGCAAATTTAATTAGCCCATCAATATCTTCAGCACCAATATTAACATTGATTAGTTTATCTTCTAGTTCAGTTCCCGCATTACCAGGGGCGACATAAACCTCTTCAACCTTGTCAAACTTCGCACACTGCCAAGCCAGGGCGTGCTCACGACCACCTGCACCTATTACTAAAACCTTCATATTTTTCCTATACGTATTCTTCGATAAACTCTCTAAATTTCTTATGCGACATAATCTGCGTCCCGTCACAATTAAATGACATCGAAATTGTTGAGTTAAATAAATTAATCACTGCCGAACGCAAATAATAACCATCTAGATTTCTAAGTGCTGGAATGTGTTCTACGATATATCTAAGTTCATTCTCATCGGTTAGCTGCTTCATTTTCTCATTACGTTGATGAAAAGCTGCTTGCCATTCATCAGATAAATAATCAAACGCACGATCATGCTCAAGCATTTGATAATAACGTCTAATCAGCGCCTCTTTTTCATCTAAAGCAATCATGCCAAAATGATTAAACACATAATCCGGCACAAGTAGATCTTCAGCTAGATGAATTTCAACATTAAATGGATCGAAAACAGACGAGGTCTTAACCTCCCCATTGTTTAAGCCAATAACAATACGATAAATACCTGTTGATAAAAGCAAAAATAAAACCACATCCATCAACTCATCAATATTATCATCAACTATGCTTTGGGTGCGTTCACGATTATAAACGCTGTCCTTAAGACCCTCATCACCTTTGACGCTTCGCATCAAGTTTTCATCAAATCCGTATCCGACTAAAGCACTTTTTGTATTCTCTCCGGTATTCATGTGTTAAATTATAGATTAAACAAAAAGACGTTTGGGTGCAATGATGCCGTCTGGCGTCAATTTCCCAATACCTAAAAATTGTTGCTCAGGATCAAACAGCTTGAGCATATCCTGCTCACCCTTATATTCCGAAAGAATGGTCCGCCCATATTTAATATCAATAGTTTGTTGCGCATCTAGGCAAATATTTTTAATATTTGGCAGCATGTTCTCGCTAGGAAAAATATGTGCATCGAGTAACTGAAAATCTTCAGTGGTCAGCGCTTCTAGTTCTGAAAATTTAATTGTTTCGCCAATATTAATATGTGCAAACCCTGTTCGCCTAAGTTCAATAACATGTGCACCACAGCCTAATTTATCGCCAATATCTTGAATCAGGCTGCGAATATAAGTACCCTTAGAACAGCTCACATCCAAGGTAATAATGCCTTTCTCATAGCTGATAAATTCGATATTATGAATCGTAACAGGGCGTGCAGGGCGCTCAATTTCAATACCTTGTCGAGCCAACTTATACAAAGGCTGTCCATCTTTTTTCAGCGCTGAGTACATCGGCGGCACTTGTAAAATGTCGCCCAAAAAACTCAATGCTGCCGCTCTTACCTCTGCTTGGGTAAGTTGTTTGTATTTCTGGGTTTTAATTATCTCGCCTTCACAATCACCAGTATCTGTTGTCTCGCCTAATTGTCCACGAACAAAATAACGTTTATCATCGTCTAGCAAAAACTGCGCAACTTTAGTTGCCTGACCCAAGCAAATGGGCAGAATGCCACTAGCCAAAGGATCTAAACTACCCGTATGGCCCGCTTTTTTTGCAAAGAAAAGGCGCTTAACTTTTTGTAGAGCGGCATTAGAGCTTAGGCCAGTATCTTTATCCAGCAAGACAATGCCATTAATATTTCTGCCTTTTGGGTTGCGCCTTGACATGGCTTAATTTATAGCTTCGAGAGTAGGTCGTCGATTCTTGCACCGGTATTAGGAGCAGGATCAAAAATAAACCTTAGTGCAGGTGTATGGCGTAAATCAATCGTTTTTGAAAGGCGAGAACGAAAAAAACCTGCTGCCTTGTTAAGCAACACCTCAACTTCTTTGTGCTCTTGTTCAGTAACTGTATAGTAAACTTTTGCAGCACTCAAGTCACGACTAGTTAGTACATCAGTAATCACGACACTGGATAGCCTAGGGTCTTTAGTTTCGTTTTTGAGTAGTGTGACCAATTCACGACGAACTAGCTCATTAATCCGTTCAATTCTAAAAGAGTCCTGTTGTGCCATTGGAACTATAAAGTACGCGCTGTTTCAACACGTTCGAAGACTTCGATCTGATCACCTGGCTGAACATCGTTATAACCTGCGACACCAATACCACACTCGGTGCCTGATTTCACTTCTTTAACATCGTCTTTAAAGCGCCTTAACGACTCCAGTTCACCTTCAAAAATAACGACACTATCGCGCAATACACGAATTGGTGAGTCTTTTCTCACCACACCCTCTTGTACCATACAACCAGCAATATCACCTAATTTTTGCGATCTGAATACATCTTTCACATTGGCAATACCAATAATATTTTCGCTTAGTGCAGGGCTTAATAGGCCACTCATGATAGCTTTTACGTCATCAATTAAATTATAAATAATAGAGTAATATTCAATTCGAACGCCTTCGTTATCTGCTGTTTTACGCGCGACTGCATCAGCACGAACGTTAAAACCAAGCACTAAGGCTTCTGATGTGGCAGCTAGGGTAATGTCAGTATTATTAATGCCGCCTACGCCGCTTGAAACTACTTTTACTCTCACTTCATCTGTTGACAGCTCTTCTAGCGCTTCTACTAATGCCTGGGCTGAGCCACGAACATCTGACTTAAGCAATACATTAACAGTAGAAACATCACCTTCTTCCATTTTCTGTAAGAAATTCTCCATTTTAGAAGCTTGCTGTCTTTGTAATTCTGCTTCACGCTCTTTGGTCTTTCTAAAGTCAGCCACTTCACGGGCTTTTCTTTCACTTTCAACAACCAAAACTTCATCACCAGAATTTGGCACACCCGAGAGTCCTAATACTTCAACTGGCGTTGAAGGTCCTGCTTCTTTAAGCACTTTGCCCTGATCATTAACAATTTGCTTAACTTTTCCGTACTCAAGTCCAGCAATCATAATATCGCCTTTCTTCAAAGTACCTGATTGAACTAAAATTGTTGTAACTTTACCTCGACCTTTTTCTAATCGAGCTTCTAATACCGTTCCGTTTGCTGGGCCCTTGACTACCGCTGAAAACTCTAATACTTCAGCAGTTAGAGTAATAGCTTCAAGTAATGCATCAATACCTTCACCCGTATGTGCAGATACCGGAACCATCATCACGTCTCCACCCCAATCTTCTGAAATGACATCGTGGGTTGATAATACTTGTTTAATTTTGTCTAAATCAGCGCCTTCTTTATCAATCTTGTTAATAGCAACAATCATTGGTACGCCAGCTTTTTGTGCATGCTTGATTGATTCGATTGTCTGAGGCATAACCCCATCATCAGCAGCAACCACTAGAATAATAATATCGGTTGCATTCGCACCGCGTGAACGCATTTTCGAAAAAGCTGCATGTCCTGGTGTATCAATA
>JAHZKM010000105.1 GCA_022600395.1 Pseudomonadota bacterium
AATTGTCAAAATTCTGCTTTAACACAAGCTGAATACTACCAAGTCATTGAGCGCAAAACTGCGGTACTTTTCCAAGCGGCTACACAAATCGGTGGCATTCTTTCCGAGGTTGATAGCACACAAGAACAAGCGCTCAAAGATTATGGCCTACACCTAGGTAATGCTTTTCAAATTATTGATGACGTTCTAGATTATGAATCAGATAGTGGAACCATGGGTAAAGAAGTGGGAGACGATCTGGCTGAAGGTAAAACCACCCTGCCTATGATTTATGCATTGGCTAATACATCAAACGCAGATAAAAAATTATTGGAAGATGCTATTAATAACGCTGATAATAGCAAAATTAATGATGTCGTGAACATATTGCAATCAGTTGATGCATTTGGCTATACGCGAGCACAAGCTAAAAAATCTGCAGACCTAGCTAAAGCCTCACTAACTAGTATTGAGCCATCTCCTTATAAAGATGCGTTGATTCTATTGTGTGATCTATCTTTAGCGCGAAAATCTTAGTGTTATCTGACGAGCTAAAAGCCCAAATACGAGATTCGTTTTTTGCTTTAAAGTCTGATATGTCGGATTTTAGCGTACGACCTTCGCAAAATAAAATGATTGCAGAAATATCCAAGACGCTATGTGGCGACTACCCAGATTCCAACAAAATTTTGTGCGTAGAAGCGCCCACAGGCACAGGTAAGACATTTGCCTATTTACTAAGCAGTATTCCCATTGCCAAAGACAATAAAAAGAAGTTGATTGTCTCAAGTGCTAATGTTGCTCTGCAAGAACAGCTTCTACTTAAAGATATCCCTGAGGCGCAAAAATACTGCACGGTTGATTTCGAATACGCACTGGTCAAAGGCAGATCTCGCTACGTCTGCATTCGAAATCTTATTAATTTGTGCGAAGATAGCACTGCAGACAACACACTTTTTGACGCCAACTTATTATTTGATGAGCCACCAGCTAAATATCAACTCGAAGAGATGGGCGAGCTATTAGAAGACTATTCAGCCAAAAAATGGAACGGTGAAATTGATGACTTGATGCGCGCACCTGATCACACCATTTGGCAAAAAATTAACTGTAATCGTTTTACCTGTACCGCTAAAAGCTGTGAATTTTATCAAGATTGTGCTTTTTTTAAAGCGCGTAAACAAATTGCTAAAGCCGATGTAATTGTTGCCAATCATGATTTGGTGCTGGCTGATTTAGCCACAGGAAATACAGTACTACCTGATGTCGACGACTCTATTTTTGTGTTTGATGAAGCGCACCATTTGAGCGCTAAAGCACTGTCTCACTTCTCGCTTAACACGAGTACTGAGTATATCAAAACTAGCATTCGTCAAACCAAAAGTGTGAGCGATCAGATTTGTAAAATCACTGAACAAGATGCGCCTGATATGAACATCAAGCAAATTGACGATTACTTATCTGATCTCATTACATTGCTTAAAACACTGGATTTTGACGAAGATATTTATTTATTTGATCAAGGCATGGTTGATCAGCCGATCAAAGATATTGGCAAAAATTTGTTTATTATGTTAAGCAGCATACAAGATAAATTTTGTACAATTAGAGAATCCTGGAGTGATTATTTAAAAATCAAAGTCCTAGATAAAGGTGTCACAGACTCTATTAATACTGCAAGTGGCGAATGTGAACAGCACCTTTCAAGCATATTGGAATTACTTTCTTCTTTCTTAAAAAGTGACGATAGCCATCAATCGCCTCACTCTAGATGGATTGAAAAAAACACACTGGCTAATAAAAAAACCAACTATAGTCTATTCAGCGCTCAAACAGATATTTCCAATAATCTTGAAGCGCTTATTTGGTCGAAAGCCTTCGGTGTTATCCTGACATCTGCCACTCTCTCCTCACTCGGAAGTTTTGATCGACTTAACAAACAATTAGGGCTGAAAAAATTAGAAAATCAATATTTACGCCTACCCTCGCCTTTTAAGTTTGAGCAAGTTAATTTTATTATTGCCAAATTTAAAACTAATCCTACCCAAGTCTATGATCACACTCAAGAAGTAGCCAGTCAGTTACTCAAACGCATTAACACGCAAAAAGGTACGTTGGTTTTATTTGCTTCCAACAAACAAATGCAAATAGTGGCTGACATGGTGGAAAAAAAGCTAGACTGTACGCTATTTACTCAAGGTGAATACCCTAAGAAAACCATCCTAGAAAAGCACACATATTTGCGCAAGCAAGGCCAAGGTAGTATTATTTTTGGACTTGATAGCTTTGCCGAAGGCGTTGATCTAAAAGGTGACAACCTTACGCATGTGGTAATTGTCAAATTGCGTTTTAGCGTACCTACTTCACCAATTGATAAAACTTTAGCTGACTACTTACAGTCACAAAATCGTAATCCATTTATGGAAATATCTTTGCCTGACGCATCACTTAGACTCATTCAAGCTTGCGGACGACTAATCCGCACTGAAACTGATACAGGAAAAATCACCATTTTTGATAATCGTCTAACGACTAAATTCTATGGCAAGCAACTACTTGCCGCACTACCAAATTACAATATTGTGGTTGAATAGATTCTAGTTGATATTTTAAAAACGCCAGAAAGCTTTATGAAGAAGCGCCATTAATGTCAAAATTTCTAGACGACCCAAAAGCATTGAAAAGCTTAAAATCCATTTGGCACTCTCACTGATACTGCCGTAATTTTGACTAACATCGCCTAAACCCGGGCCTAAATTATTCATACTCGCTGCTGTTGCTGAAAAGCTTGTGACTTGATCCATGCCTGTAAACATTAAGGCAATCATAATAAAAATAAAAGCAATCACATACAGTGAGAAAAAACCCCAAACAGAGACTAAAGTACTTTCAGCAACACTGCGCTGATTCAGCTTAATATTAATTTGAGCATTTGGATGAATAAACTTTTTAATCTCTTTCATGGCAAGTTTAAACATTAACAACGCTCTCACAATTTTAATCCCGCCACCTGTCGAGCCTGCACACGCACCAACAAAACTAGCAAAAATTAATAAAACAGGGAGTATTAATGGCCATAATGAAAAATTTGTAGAAATGAAACCTGTGGTTGTTGCCATCGAAACGCTTTGAAAAATTCCTTGCCTGAAGCTTCCTTCTATGCTTTGATAATATTCGGCATTCCACAAATAAAAAGTAGTGACAATAGTCATTGTAGCGAGAAACGTAAGATAGGTTTTGAATTCAGAATCTTTAAAAAATTCAAAAACATTTTTTTTGCGCCATACAAAAAAATGCAATGAAAAATTAACGCCAGCTAAGAACATAAATACAATTGCTACTGACTCGATCATAACCGAGTCAAAATAACCAATGGATAAATCATGCGTAGAAAATCCACCAATAGCGACCGTAGAATAGCTATGTCCAATTGCATCAAAAGCACTCATTCCTGCCCAGTAATAAGCCACAGCACAAATAATAGTAAAGCTAAGATAAATCTTCCATAGCGCCTTCGCAGTTTGAGCCAGTTTTGGGGTAAGCCTATCTTTTGAAATGCCACTAGATTCTGCATGATAGAGCTCCATACCGCCGACACCAAGCATTGGTAAAATAGCTACCGCTAATACAATAATACCCATGCCACCAAGCCATTGAAGCTGTTGACGATAATACAAAATAGCCTTAGGCAAATCATCAAGCCCTGATAAAACAGTTGCGCCGGTCGTTGTTAAACCCGACATAGATTCGAAAAAAGCGTCTGAAAATGCCATATCAAGAGAATTCGAAAGTAAAAATGGTGTTGCAGCAAACAATGACAAAACAAACCAAAAACTAACAACAACCAGCACTCCTTCACGAATTCTGAAATCCTTAGTAGAGTTTCTGAACGGCAGGTAAAGCAACAATCCGCTAATTAATGTTAGAGTAAAGGCGATAACAAATGAAAAAGCCTCTTGCTGCTGATAAATCATATCAACAACAATAGGAGGAAGTTGGGTTAAGCTAAAAACCATTAGCAGCAGGCCAATCGTTTTAAAAACAATACTAAATTGCATAAGTCATCCTGATTTAATCTTAGTAGCCAGCAAACATTCGCTCTACTTCGTGTATTTTGTTCACATCCGTTAAGACTAAAAGGACATGATCACCCTCTTCAATAACCAATTTTCTAGAACCCATAATCACCTGATCATCTCGCACAATAGAGCCGACCACAACCCCATCTGGCAAATTGATTTGCTCAATTGCTCTACCCACTACTTCTGAATGATCTTTATCGCCATGCACAATTACTTCAATAGCTTCTGACTTTCCTTGGCGCAAAGAGTGAACCATCATAGTATCCCCCTTGCGAATGTGTGCCAAAATCCCACTGGTGGTTATTTGGTCAGGAGATATTACCATATCAATATCTTCACTTTGCTCAGCCAAGTCTTCATAGACATTGCGTTTAACTAAAGCAATGGTTTTGTGTGCACCAAGACGTTTAGCTAAAATTGACACAATGACATTAATTTCATCAGAATCGGTCAATGCCAAAAATAAATCGGCACTTTCAATCCCTTCCTCTAATAACAATTCTTCGTCAGAAGCATTACCTCTTAACACTAAAACATCGTCTAATTCATCTGCAATTTTCTTAACTCGGTCTTGGTCCATTTCAATAATGCGGACACGGTGATTCTCTTCTAAATGTTTAGCCAAATTAAGCCCAATACGCCCACCTCCTGCAATAATAATATTTTTATAGGCTTTATCTAAACGTCTAAATTCTTTCAAAACTTTGGAAACACTGTTTTTCTTTGTAACAAAATAGACACGGTCACCATCT
Organism: Pseudomonadota bacterium; assembly: GCA_022600395.1. Lineage (GTDB taxonomy): Bacteria > Pseudomonadota > Gammaproteobacteria > PS1 > Pseudothioglobaceae > Thioglobus_A. The sequence goes on from JAHZKM010000105.1 coordinate 4,814, forward strand.
TTAATAACGGTATCGCCATAAGCAGGGATTGCTCGACCATTTCGATACAAACTAACAATACGCATATGAATTTTTGGTAAATGTTTATGGAGTTCCTTGATTGGATTTCCCACAATTGGAGTACCGGCATAGGCACGAGTCTCAACTAACTGCACCAACCCATTCTCAAACTCAAATACTTGTTCAGATCCCGGCTCTTCAACAACCCCTTTAATATAGTTTGTAACCAAACCTTCAGGTGTAATAACAAAATCAATAGGAACAGCGTCATCAGAAAAAAGCTCTTCTCTGTGTAAATATTCAGCAGTTCTAACTCGAGCAATTTTTTTCTCTACTTTGTAAAGTGTATGTGCCATCTGACAAGCAAGCATATTATCCTCATCAGATTTAGTAACTGCAATGACCATGTCCATGTTGTCAATTCCAGCTTCTTCCAAAATATTAGGATAAGAGGCTTGACCGCAAATTGCTTTAATATCAAGATGGCGCTGCAAATCTAGCAAATTATTGTCATCTTTATCAATGATAGTGATGTCATTATCACTATCTTCACTTAAATATCGAGCTAATGTAGAGCCAACTTGTCCAGCACCTAGAATTAAAATTTTCATAATTAAGCCTTATTTTTATCGATTCCCAAATCTTTTAGTTTACGATATAGTGTGGTTCGTTCTAATCCTGCCAATGCGGCAACTGTCGCAATGTTGTGATTATTTTGTTGTAGATGATGATTGAAGTACTCTTTTTCAAAAAGATTTCTAGCTACCTTCAAAGGCGCATTAAAATCAACGCCACTATTATTATCTTTTATCTCTACTTTTTCTGATAACAGTCTTCGCACCAATGGCAAGATATCGTGCAAAGGTTTTTTCAAAAAATCAACCGCACCGAGTTTAATAGCCTTAATTACATCTTTATGCTCTGCATGGCCTGACATCATAACAATTGGAGTAGTGAAACCTGCGTTAGTCCACTCTTCGAGTAGCGACATGCCGTCTTGACCTGGCATCCACACATCCATCATCACTAAGTCGAAAGGTTTTTCCTGGATAGCAACTTTAGCTTCTTGTGCATTTGCAGCTAAGCTAACCTGATAATTAACATCTTCTAAAGTGTCTTTCATCGTTTCTGCATTAATACTTTCGTCATCAATGATAAGAATTCTTCCAATAATATTTATCTCGCTCATGATTTCATCCTTTCTTTATCTTGATAATCAAATTCAATAGTAATTTTGGCACCTTGTGGTTCAATATTAGAGGCAAATATACGAGCATCATGCTGCTCAATAATATTTTGTACAATTGCCATGCCTAAACCACTACCTTTAACTTTTGTTGTTACATATGGCTCAAAAACACGGTCTAATACTCCTTCATCAAAACCTTTACCATTGTCAATAACACTAAGGCGAACTACATTCTTTTCTGGTAAATATTGAGTCACAATATTAACCAATATATTTTCGTGCGAAGACGATTCTGCTGCATTTTTCACCAAATTAATCAATACCCTAGAAAGACTAACTGAATCTAGCAATAATGGTGGAATATCCTGAGCCAAATCAAAGCTAATCTTCAACCCTTCTTGTTCATCATATAAAGAAATTGACTGGCTAATGATCTCATTTAAATTGCTGGGTTTTCTCTCTATTTGAGGTGTGTTGGCATAATCAGCAAAAGCGCTTACCATAAGGTCCATAGACTTCACCTGGTCAATAATGGTATTGGTGGTTTTATCAATAACTTCTAAATCACGATCTTTTAGAGAGCTCATAAAACGATTACGTAAGCGTTGTGCTGAAAGCAAAATAGGGGTTAATGGGTTTTTGATTTCATGTGCCATACGTACAGCCACTTCACCCCAGGCAGCTTTCTTTTGTGCACGATTTAATTTAGAGATATCTTTAATAATAATGACATATCCCAATGTCTTTTCTTGACTCTCAAGCTTAGCGCCTTGACAAGATAACAACAAGTGACGATTCGATAAAGCCAGCTCAAGGCTCTCGTTCCACTCACTCTCTTGAGCTTTAAACTGACTGCCTGTCAATGTAAATAAAGGCTCTAATTCAGGATATTTTTTACTAATTTTGGAGCAATTTCCGCCTACAAAAGACTGCTCATCTTCAATATTGAACATTTGACCGATAATAGGGTTAATAAGTCGAATATCTTTATTTTGATCCAAGGCAATAACGCCATATGAGTATTTCAAGATGGTTTCTAAATAAAGATTATGTGTATCTAAGCCCTCTTGAGAGGTCTTAATTTTTCTCGACATAATATTAAATTGATCAACTAACAAGCGGACATCATCACCATCTTTGCTTTGCTCAACACGAACATTGTAATTACCTTTAGCCATTTCTCGCGTAGCAATTGAAAGGTTGTTAAGTGGTTTCATGAGTTTTTCAATCATGCGAAATACCAACATGAGTGCACTTAATACAGCAAGTAAAATGGTTGACGAAAAGTCAATCATAAAACGTTTTTGAGTGATAGAGGTATTAAGATCAAACTCAATATTTTTAGTTCTTTGTGTAAATGCCTCCACTTGAGATAAAAACCCTAACAGTCCTGGATCAGCTGCATATACAACGTCTACCACAAAAAAACCTTTGTCTGCTGTTCGTGTAATAAAGCGAGTAGACATTTTTACTTGAATGACATTAGTGGAGCTATCTTCGCTAATCGTTCTTGGCTGAGAGCCCGGCAAAGGCTGATCTTCAACTGCCATACAGCTTGAAACATCTGCGGTTTTTGCAATCACTTCTTCTTTATTGTCTAACAAAGTAATTTGACAAGCCCAGCCTTTGTCAATTAAGCCTTCTAAAAAAACCTGCATACTTGTTTTATAGGTTTTAGAGTCTTTCTTAAAATCACCAAACGAAGTGATAAGTGTTAATAAACGCTTGGTTTGCTGGGTATAACGCTCTGTTCTAACCGCCTGAACACCTTCATATAAATCATCTACCTGGTGAATGAAATTTTTACTAAAAGCGTCAAAAGTTTTTTCAGAATCAGACACATTGTCTTGAATGGTTTGAAATGAAAACATGTAAAACGATAATACTGGCACAATTACCAGCATAGGAACGATTTTAATAAACGACCAAGTAAACTTGGAGCCAACAATATCACTACCCATGTCTCGCTTTAATCGGCGTACATCGGTAAAAATATAGTAGGCTGCAGTCAAGCTTAAAGCCACATTGTAGCCAACTAAATAGCCCCACCAAGTCTCGATCAGTTCTGGATTTAAACCTAAATAAAAAGTGCCTGAAATAGAAAGTAAAAAAATTGTTGCCCAAAACCAAGTTGGCGGCGTTTTGACAAAGTTATTCTGTTGACGAATTGTCATTGACTCTTTAGTTAAATAGTTGGCTAATTGTTTGGAATTATCTCATAAATAAACCGGCAGTATCATTACTTGTTGCTAAAATACAACAATGATCCAAACACAGCAGCAACTTAAACAATTTCTCGATAATATTCAGACTGAGACACACTTAGCGATTGATACTGAATTTAAACGCATTGATACTTTTTATCCAATCTTATGTCTGGTACAGGTTGCCACTCAACATAACATTGGATGCATTGATATTTTGGCCATCGAAAATTTAGAGCCTCTTTTTGAAAAACTTTACCAACCAAATAATGTCTGGATTGTGCATTCTGCTCGTCAAGATATTGAAGCTTTGTATTATCTTTCTAAGCGCTTACCATCTCAACTATTTGACACACAAATCGCCGCCCACTTTCTAAACCATCCTGGGCAAATATCTTATCAGAATCTCACTGAGATTCTTCAAGGTATCACTTTAGAAAAAGCTTATACACGCCTTGACTGGACGACTCGCCCACTGCCAGAAGCAGCAATTGAATATGCCTTGGATGATGTACGCTATTTAATCAAAAATTACTCACAGCTAAGCAAACAGCTCACAGCTGAAGGAAAGCTCGACTGGTTAATGCAAGATGGTCTAGATTTATCTAATATAAATCTATATTTGCCAAATTTAAATCAAGCTTGGAGAAAAATCAAAGGCCTGTCGCGCTTGGCAAAAAGTGCACATCAAAAAGCAGCACAACTTGCTGCTTGGCGAGAATCTCAAGCCATTGCCCAAAATAAACCTAGAAAATGGCTTATGAGTGACGACCAATTAATCGATTATAGTCTTAACAAAGTAAAAATGTCTGAGCAAGATAAATCTCTCTTTAATGAATTTTTATCTCAACACCCTCAACTTACACAGCAGCGTATTCAGATTGATATACATCAAGCGCCAAGCTCAAGTGAAAAACAGCAAAAAAATCAACTGCAAAAACTCATCAAAAAAACCGCAGTTCAGTATAATCTAGATGAAAGTATCATTGCTAATGGTAAAACATTAATGAAATTTATTAGTGGCGATCAGTCAGTTAGTTTTTTAACCGGTTGGCGCTATCACATTCTAAAAGAGGAGTTGGAAAATGCAAAACAGTCTTAAGCCCGTATCAGCAGGAAATCTACCTGATGAAGTTAATGTTATTATTGAAATCCCGGCGAATTCATCGCCAGTAAAATACGAAATTGACAAAGAAACAGGTGCTATGTTTGTTGATCGCTTTATTTCTACACCGATGTTCTACCCATGTAACTATGGCTTCGTACCAGAAACTTTAGCAGATGATGGCGATCCAGCAGACGTGTTGGTGATCACCCCTTACCCACTTATTCATGATTCGGTTATTACTGCGCGCCCTATTGGTGTATTGCGTATGACTGATGAAGCTGGTAAAGATTCAAAAATCTTAGCCGTGCCAACAGATAAGCTTTGCAAGTCTTACAACAATATCAAAGGTATTGAAGATGTAGGCACAACGCTTAAAGATCAAATCGAGCATTTCTTTCGCTACTATAAGGACTTAGATGCTGGAAAATGGGTTGAAATTGACGGCTGGGGTGATGCAGATGAAGCAAAGGCAGAATTACAAGAATCTTTTGATGCCTACAAACCTTAGTCTTTGACATCATCCACTAACCATTTTAAAATTATTGGTGGGATTCATCGTGGTAGAAAACTGTCTTTTCCCGATGCACCCGGACTAAGACCTACTCCTAATAAAGTACGAGAAACCTTATTTAATTGGATTCAGTTTGAATCAAGTAACAAGGTTTTTTTAGACTTGTTTACAGGTAGTGGTAGTTTAAGTTTTGAGGCAATTTCACGGGGTGCTCAGCAGGTTGTTAGTATTGAAAAAGATGTTTGCGCCTTTGAAAGCCTAGAAAAAAATCGGAAAAACCTCAAATTAGGCAACTTGCAAGTTATTCATAATGATTCTTTGGATTTTTTAGACAAACAACCCAAGCTAATCTTTGATTTTATCTTGCTAGATCCGCCCTTTCATCAAAAAATACTCGAAAAAACGCTAAAAAAGCTCTCAAATAGGAATTTTTTGACCATTGGTTGTAAAATCTATATAGAATCTGAATTTGAAATAACTGACAATTTTTTAACTCAAGAAATTTCGCAAAAAATCAAAATCAACCAACAAAAACGCTCAGGACAAGTACACTACTGCCTAATTGAGGTATTATAATTTGAAATTATCGTCAAACACACTAATGACTAAAAAAATCGCTATTTATCCAGGATCTTTCGATCCAATTACCAATGGTCATATTGATTTAATCAAGCGTGCCAGCAAATTGTTTGATGAAGTTATTATTGGTATTACTCAAAACAGTAAAAAATCTGCTTTTTTAGATATCAAAGATCGCATTCAACTCTCCCAAGAAATTTTAAAAGACATTGATAATGTTAAAGTATTAAGCTTTAACACCTTATTGGTTGATTTTGCTCAAGCGCAAAATGCGCAAGTTATTTTGCGTGGCTTACGCGCGGTGAGTGATTTTGAATATGAATTTCAACTCTCAGGAATGAATAAGCATCTAAATTCTAATATCGAAACTTTGTTTATGACGCCCGCGGAGCAATACGCCAATATCTCCTCTTCACTGGTCCGAGAGATTTTATCCTTAGGCGGTGACATTAGCCTCTTCGTCCCCAAGCCTGTAGAAGCGTTACTTAAAAAACGTCTGTAATTTTTTTTACTTTTTTTGCTTGAATTAAAAATACTCATCCCTATAGAGGGTGTATATCAAATACAAGGAGTAAAAAAAAATGTCAAAAATTATCGGTATTGACTTAGGTACAACTAATTCATGTGTCGCTATTATGGATGGTGGCAATATTAAAATTATTGAAAATGCAGAGGGTGATCGCACTACCCCATCTATTATTGCTTTTCCAAAAGATTCTGACGAAGTATTAGTAGGTCAGTCTGCTAAGCGTCAAGCGGTTACTAATCCTGAAAATACACTCTACGCTATTAAGCGTCTAATCGGTCGTCGTTTTGAAGAAGATGCAGTACAAAAAGACATTGATCTTGTGCCTTACAAAATTGTAAAGGCAGACAATGGCGACGCCTGGGTTGAAGTCAATGGTAAAAAAATGGCTGCTCCTGAAATTTCAGCAAAAGTAATTGGAAAAATGAAAAAAACTGCTGAAGATTACTTAGGTGAAACGGTTACTGAAGCGGTTATTACAGTACCTGCTTACTTTAATGACTCACAACGTCAAGCAACCAAAGATGCTGGTAAGATCGCTGGTTTAGAAGTTAAGCGTATTATTAATGAGCCAACAGCAGCTGCTTTAGCTTATGGTGTTGACAAATTAAAAGGTGATAAAACAGTTGCAGTATACGATTTAGGTGGTGGTACATTTGATGTATCCATCATTGAAATGGAAGATATTGATGGTGAAAAACACTTTGAGGTATTGTCCACTAATGGTGATACTTTCTTAGGTGGTGAGGATTTTGATCAACGCATCATGGATTACTTAGTTGATGAGTTTAATAAAGAGCAAGGTGTTGATCTTAAAAATGACCCAATGGCATTACAACGCTTAAAAGAAGCAGCGGAAAAAGCTAAGATTGAACTATCTTCTTCTGAGCAAACAGAAGTTAACTTGCCATATGTTACTGCTGATGCTTCAGGTCCTAAGCACATGAATATTAAAATAACACGTGCTAAGTTGGAATCATTGGTTGATGATCTAATTCAACGCTCAATTGACCCTTGTCAAACAGCTCTAAATGATGCCGACCTTTCAGCGAGCGATATTGATGAAGTGATTATTGTTGGTGGTTCTACTCGCATGCCTAAAGTTCAAGCTAAGGTTAAAGAGTTTTTCGGTAAAGAGCCTAAAAAAGATGTTAACCCAGATGAAGCGGTTGCTATGGGTGCTGCTATTCAAGCAGGTGTATTAGGTGGGGATGTTAAAGATGTATTGTTACTTGACGTTACTCCGTTATCGCTTGGTATTGAAACAATGGGCGGTGTCATGACAAAGCTAATTGAGAAAAATACAACCATTCCAACGAATGCTTCTCAAACTTTCTCAACGGCAGCAGACAACCAATCTGCGGTAACTGTTCATGTATTACAAGGTGAGCGTGAGATTGCCAGCGCTAATAAATCTCTAGGCCAATTTAACTTAGAAGGGATTGATGCAGCGCCTAAAGGTACGCCGCAGATTGAGGTTACATTAGATATTGATTCAGATGGTATTTTGAATGTTTCTGCTAAAGATAAAAATACAGGCAAAGAGCAGTCAATTACTATTAAGGCGTCTAGTGGCCTAAGCGATGAAGAAGTTGAAAAAATGATTAAGGATGCTGAAGCGAATGCTGATGAAGATAAAAAATTCCAAGAATTAGTGACTTCTAAAAACATGGCAGACTCTTTAATTCACTCAACTAAGCAAACCTTAGAAGAGCTTAAAGAAGAGGTTTCTGAGGATGAGAAAGCGGCGATTGAAGCAGCGATCACTGAGCTTGAAGAGGCACTTAAAGGCGATGACAAAGAGGCGATTGACGCTAAATCACAAGCGCTAACAGAAAAAGCACAGCCTCTAGCTGAAAAAGCACAGGCCAAAGCAGGATCAGCTCAGAAGTCTGACGCTGCAACAGACGGCGGTGATGATGTGGTTGATGCAGATTTTGAAGAAGTCAAAGACGATAAGTAAGCTTTAAGATTTAAATCAATCACTAACCTTCTTCAGATTTAAGTATTTGAAGAAGGTTTTTTAACTTTATAAAAAGGTAGTTATGTCACAAAGAGATTATTACGAAGTATTAGGCGTGGATAAAGGCGCAGATACCAAGCAGATTAAAAAAGCTTATAAACGCCTAGCCATGAAACATCATCCCGATCGAAATACGGATAATAAAGAAGCGGCGGAGAAAAAATTTAAGGAAATTCAAAAAGCATACGCCATTTTATCTGACGAGCAAAAACGTCAAGCCTATGACCAATTTGGCCATGCAGGTGTTGATGGTAGTGCTGGCGGTGGCTTTGGCGGCGGAAATCCATTTGGTGGCGGCGGTTTTGGCGATATTTTTGGCGATATTTTTGGCGGTGGTGGACAGCAGCAAGCTGACAACCGTGGCTCTGATTTACGCTATGACCTAGAAGTTGACTTAAAAGAAGCGGCTGAAGGTACTACGGTTAAAATTCGCATCCCTAAAAACGAAGCTTGTGATACTTGCTCTGGAACGGGCGCTAAGCCAGGCACTAGTGTTAAAACTTGTGCCTCATGTGGTGGTGCTGGACAGGTGCAAATGCAACAAGGGTTTTTTGCTGTTCAACGCCCTTGTCCAACTTGCTCAGGAACAGGACAAAAAATCGAATCGCCTTGTACAACTTGTCGTGGACAAGGTGTGGTGCGTAAACAAAAAACACTCTCGGTTAAAATTCCGGCAGGTGTTGACACCGGCAATCGAATTCGTCTGAGCGGTGAAGGTGAGGCCGGCGTTCGTGGTGGACCAAGTGGCGATTTATATGTAGAAGTTCACGTTAGAGCGCATGAAATTTTCCAACGCGAAGGTAACGATTTATACTGCGAAGTGCCAATTGACTTTGTAACTGCCTCATTAGGTGGCTCTATTGAAGTTCCAACTCTAGGTGGAAAGTTAAAAATTAAAATTCCAGCAGGCACCCAAACTGGCAAACAATTTAGACTACGTGGTAAAGGTATTACTGCTATTCGTCATGGCGGAACAGGTGACTTAATTTGTCAAGTTAAATTGGAAACGCCTGTCAATTTGAGCAAAAAACAAAAACAATTATTAGAAGAGTTTTCTGGCTCATGTGGAAAGAAACATCATCCTGAGTCCGACTCATTTTTTGGTAAAATGAAATCATTCTTCGAATAAAAAAAATAATAGGAATTATTGTGAAAATTAAGCAAATTAAGGCAAGAGAAGTTTTAGACTCTAGAGGCAATCCAACTATTGAAGCCGATGTTGTGCTTGATGATGGCACAATTGGTAGTGCTATGGTGCCAAGCGGCGCATCAACGGGTCAGCGCGAAGCGTTAGAATTGCGCGATGGTGATAAGTCTCGCTATTTAGGCAAGGGTGTTTTAAAGGCTGTTGAATTTGTTAATACAGAAATCAATGAAACTTTAATTGGCTTTGGCATTGAAGATCTAAAAAAAATTGACCAAGCAATGATTGATCTTGATGGCACAGAAACTAAATCAAGACTTGGGGCAAATGCAATTCTAGCTGTCTCTTTAGCATCTGCTCACGCCAATGCCAATAGACAAAACAAATCTTTATATGATTCGCTTGATCAAGGTGACAACTATCAACTACCCGTACCAATGATGAATATTATCAATGGCGGTGAGCATGCGAATAATAGCGTGGACATTCAAGAATTCATGATTATTCCTGCAGGCGCGCCAAGCTTTAAAGAAGCTTTGCGTTATGGCGCTGAGGTTTTTCATCACTTAAAAGCAGTATTAGAGGCGCAAGGCATGAATACAGCTGTGGGTGATGAAGGTGGCTTTGCGCCAGATCTCAGTTCTAATGAAGATGCACTTAAAGTTATTTTAGAAGCTATTGAGCGCGCTGGGTATGTTGCAGGCAAAGATATTTTTATTGGTATCGATGCAGCAAGCTCTGAATTTTATGACAAAGGTACTTACAACCTAGCATCTGAAAATAAATCGCTAACATCGCAAGAGTTTGTTGATTATTTAGCCAATTGGGTTGAAAATTATCCTATTATCTCAATCGAAGACGGTATGGATGAAAATGACTGGGAAGGTTGGGATTTGCTAACGAAAAAAGTAGGCGATAAAGTACAATTGGTTGGCGACGATCTTTTTGTTACTAATAGTAAAATTTTAAAACAAGGCATTGATAACAGCATTGCTAACTCAATTTTAATTAAAGTTAATCAAATTGGTACGCTTAGTGAAACCTTTGCAGCTATGAATATGGCTTCAGAAGCGGGATATACAGCAGTAATGTCGCATCGATCTGGTGAAACTGAAGATACAACCATTGCTGATTTAGCAGTTGCAACGGGATGTGGTCAAATCAAAACAGGCTCCCTATCACGCTCAGATCGCCTTGCTAAATACAACCGTCTTTTACGTATTGAAGAAGAATTAGGTGTAAAAGCAACTTATCCAGGGCTTGAAGCTTTTAACCACTTAAATTAAACTAGCGTTTAATTTATTTAATACTGCATAACTGATTGGAATCACTGTCGACTTTTTGGCTTAGTATCTTACTATTTAGTTTGATACTGGCTTCAGCTTTTTTTTCTTCCACTGAAACATCAATGATGGCGATTAATCGCTATCGTCTAAAAGTTTTAAGTCTGACCAATAAAAATGCCAAAAGAACTGAATCTTTACTTAAAGATACTGATCATTTAATTGGTACAATTTTATTAGGCAACAACTTTGTTAATATTTTTGCCTCTAGTATTGCTACTATTTTAGCCATTAAGCTTTGGGGTGAAGATTCAATTGTTTTCGCTTCACTCACACTTACCTTTGTAATCCTAGTTTTTGCTGAAACCACACCCAAAACATTTGCAGCAAAAAACCCCGAAAAAATCGCCCTACCCGCCTCTATTATCATCCAACTTTTGATTCGACTATTCAAACCTTTTGTATGGATTATTGCACAGATATCGACATTAATTCTTAGATTATTTGGTATTCATACAAATCAACAAAATAACAATATTAGTTCAGAAGAGTTACGCATGGTGGTAAGAGATGCTAAACCTGTGATTGCCTCAAACTATCAAAAAATGCTTCTCAATATTATCGATTTAGAAAAAGTTAAAGTAGAAGATATTATGATTCCCAGGCATGAGTTAATCAGTGTAGATATTAATAAGCCTGATGAAATCTTAAGTCAACTCGAACGCATCCAGCATACTCGTCTACTCACCTACGACACATCTAGCGACAACATTACTGGTGTGCTTCATATGCGTGACATTGTTAATCTTTACGCTAAAGATGAGTTTAGCATGAAAAATGTTTTGTCGTTGGTGCGCGCTCCTTATTTTGTGCCAGAGGGCACCTCTCTTGCGCATCAACTTGAGCACTTTCAAACACAAAAAAGACGCCTAGGTCTTGTAGTAGATGA
>JAHZKM010000106.1 GCA_022600395.1 Pseudomonadota bacterium
CAGATGCTGCATCGTATTGGCGCATTGGTTATTACTATTTTGATTATTTCTTTATTGGTGGCTTTTAAACGCTATGCACATTTAAAAAAGCATCGTCTGCTGATAGGCAGCTTGCTAACCATTCAAATATCGCTAGGTATTTTGAACGTTATTCTATCGTTGCCAATATCCATTGCAGTATTGCATAATGGCGTAGCGTTGTTACTATTACTTAGCCTCGTTAGCCTAATACATAAAACCTTCAAAAAGGGATAATTATCACGTAGGGCTTAAAAAGGCGCAGACTACAGTGTCTATGTAGAAAGTACAATCTTTACGATCATCATCACTAAAGCAATAAACCCAACGGTCATCACTAGGGCAACAACAATATAAAGCCACGGACCCTGTTTTGCTGTTTGTTCAAAGTCTTTGACTAAATCTTCTCTTTTGCCGATACCGACTATGGCTGAAAAAACTGCCTTAAACGCCTGCTTCAACTGACCCAAAAGCCCTCCTTAATCGTTTACAAAATAATCAACCAGTAGTGATCCACTAACAAGGCTAAGAACAACAGCATGAGATAGTTAATTGAGTACGTAAAAGTGTTCCAGGCAATCTTTATATCCTTTGAGCGACTGTTAATATTAATAGCATACCACAGAAAAATTCCACCCAAAATAAGTGCGGCAGCCAAATAAATTAGTCCTGACATACCAGTTAGATAGGGCAAAACCGTAACTACAACCAACAAGATTGTATAGAGCAAAATTTGGACTTTTGTATAAGCTAGGCCGTGAGTCACAGGTAACATCGGTATATCTACCTTTTCATATTCTTTAACCCTATGTATTGCCAATGCCCAAAAATGTGGTGGCGTCCATATAAAAACAATCAAAAATAACAGCAGCGCAGATTCGATATTTTGTCCGCCCGTTATCGCCGTCCAGCCCAATACGGGCGGAGCTGCACCAGCTGCCCCTCCTATCACAATATTTTGCGGCGTAGCTCGCTTTAAATATAACGTATAAATTACCGCATATCCAATCAAAGACGCAAAGGTCAAAACCATAGTCAAAGTATTAACAAACAGTTCCAATATACCAAGCCCTATAACACCTAAAAATACGCCCCAGATTAGCGCCTGATAGCGGCTTACTTTTCCTTGTGGCAAAGGTCTTTGGTCAGTCCGTGACATTTGAGTGTCAATCTTTTCATCAACTACATGGTTAAAAACAGCCGCTGAAGCCGCTGCCATACCTATGCCTAGCGATGCATTAACAACCAGCAGCCAGTCTGGAAAATAAGGTGCAGGCACCGCCAAAAACATACCGACAATTGCTGTCAACAAAATCAATGCAACTACTTTGAGTTTGCAAAGGTCTAATAAATTAGAGATCGAAGTGATAAATTCTTTGACCATTAGCCAATACGGGAGTATTTAAAGAGACGATGCAAGTCCTTAATGACTCGTTTAATATTTAAGTCAGCAGGATTGTAATGTAGCATGATATTTCCCAGAGGGTCAATGAGAAACAGATGATTATCAGGAAACTTGCTCAACTGCTGCATTAAATGGGCACTGCCCTGAGCGCGGAGTACTTTTGGATCGACTTTGATAGTTGGATCACTCGTTACCAAAAGACTCTGAATTCTACGCATATTTTCATTGGTCAGAATGCGTATTGTATTCATGTCCTTTAGTGCATTTAAGCAAGATTGTTCACACCGATCGGCCACATAAGCCAATGTCCAAATATTTTGAAGACTGCCTTTTTGCCCCTTATTAAAAACAAGATCACTGTCTTTTGTCTCAATAACAGGATTAACAAACTCTCCATAGTTAACGGTACTTTTAGTAAAGGAATTAGGGCTTAAATAGAAAAAAGCAGTTCCAAAAGCAATTGGCAAAACAAAAGAGGCTAATAGCACCCACAGCTCTTTTTTAGACTTCATATAAACCTTTATTTAAAATTTAACTAATAATATACTTGGATTATTTCTCTAAGGTGGGTTTTTAATTTTTTTAAAGTCGAACCTCTATCCCATTTGCCTGCATGGCACGTTTTGCTTGTTCCACAGTATATTCCCCAAAATGAAAAATACTGGCTGCCAAGACTGCATCAGCACCCCCTTTTAAGACGCCTTCTGTCAGATGCTCTAAATTACCCACGCCACCAGAGGCTATAACCGGCACACTTACTGCATCTGATACTGCTTTAGTAAGGTCAAGATCAAAACCTGTTTTAACACCATCACAGTCCATTGAAGTCAGTAACACCTCTCCTGCGCCATGCTCCCCTGCTGTCATTTTTACTGCCCACTCTACCGCGTCAATACCCGTTGGCTCACGACCACCATGGGTAAAAATCTCCCACTTGTTCGGTGTACTTGAGACTTTTTTAGCATCAATGGCGATCACAATACATTGTGAACCAAACTGTTTGCCAAGCTCATGAATTAGGTCTGGGTTGAAAATAGCAGCCGAATTTACTGCCACTTTATCAGCACCTGCATTCAACATAGCACGAACATCTTGTGCCTTGCGAATGCCTCCACCCACTGTCAGCGGAATGAATACTTGCTCAGCAATACTTTCAACCATATGAATGGTGGTGTCACGGCCTTCGTGTGATGCGGTAATATCTAAAAACGTAATTTCGTCCGCACCTTGTTCGTCATAGCCTTTGGCCACTTCAACAGGATCTCCTGCATCTTTAATATCAACAAACTGCACGCCTTTTACGACACGGCCGTCGCGCACATCTAAACAAGGAATAATTCTTTTTGCTAAACTCATGAAGGTGAATTTTACATTCCAAAGTTTGTTATGTGGCCAATTATGACTCTATAGGTATAATTCTCAATTATTATGAACATCCCAAAGCACATTGCAATCATCATGGACGGTAACGGTCGCTGGGCTTCTAAACGTTGCCTGCCCCGTATTGCTGGCCATCAACAAGGCGTCAACGCTGTTCGCACCGTTGTTAAGGCTTGTGGAAAGTTAGGGGTAAAGACACTAACCTTGTTTGCCTTTAGTAGCGAAAATAAAAACCGATCTAAAGAAGAGGTTTCTTTATTGTTCAAATTATTTTTGACCGTTCTTAAACAGGAAGTTAAAAAACTCAATAAACACAATGTACGCTTAAAAATTATTGGTGACTTATCATTATTTCCAGAAGACGTACAAAAAACAGCTGCCGAGGCACAAATGCAGTTGGCAGACAACACTGGATTGACACTAGTTATTGCTGCCAACTATGGCGGTCAGTGGGATATTGCACAGGCGGCAAAACAAGCTGCTGAGGCCGTTGTTAAGGGTAATATTAAGCCCGAAGATGTTACTATTGAGAGGTTCTCAAATTATCTCTCTTTGGCTGGCGAACCTGCACTTGACTTATTAATCCGCAGTAGTGGTGAGCTAAGAATTAGTAATTTTTTACTCTGGGATATTGCTTATAGTGAGCTCTACTTTACAGATACACTATGGCCAGACTTTAACGAGGCTGAACTCCAAAAAGCCATCAAAAGTTTTAATGATCGTGATCGCCGTTTTGGCTCACGCAAGGACAATTCATGTTAATACCAAGAATCTTAACTGCTTTAATATTAGCACCTTTATTTATTTGGGCAGTTTTTACTCTACCAGAAGATAGCTTCTCATATCTGTTACTCCTATTTGTTTTACTTGGCGCATGGGAGTTTGCCCGTCTTATCAAAATTGAACAGCCTCTATACAGAGCGTTAGTTGCTTTAGGTATTACGGGATGTGCGTTAGTTGCGGGACAACATGCGCAAAACGCCATTAACTTACAAATAGTTTTGATTGTCTCTATCGTCTGGTGGGGCTTAAATCTTTACTGGGTGATCAGTTACCCAAAGCATACCCAATCTTGGTACGGGTCTGGCATCATTAGAGTGATGAGTGGTGTGATGCTATTAGCACCAATGTGGGTTGCACTAACCAACCTACACTCACTCTATGGCAGCGTTCATTTTTTACTACTTATGTTACTTATTTGGGCTGCTGATTCGGGCGCGTATTTTATTGGCCGAGCTTTTGGTAAGCGTAAATTAGCGCCAAATGTCAGTCCTGGAAAATCGGTTGAAGGCGTAATTGGCGGTATTGGATTTTCCCTAATCATTATGCTGGCATTCTTACAACAGCAAAACATCAGTCTCGAATTATATCTAAGTTATTTGTTGCTTGCTATTGTTGTTTCTAGTGTTTCGGTTTTGGGTGATTTATACGAAAGTCTGTTTAAACGTATTTCTGGTATTAAAGATAGTGGTCACATTTTGCCAGGACATGGTGGCATTCTTGATCGTATTGATTCTCTAACTGCAGCGGCTCCGTTTTTCTTGCTAGGCCTTATTCTCATATGATTAATATCACCCTCTTAGGTGCCACTGGATCAATTGGTAAAAGCACGTTATCTGTGGTTGACTTACATCCAGATATGTTTAATATTTTTGCATTAAGCGCTCACACAAGCTGGCAAGAAATGCTCAAGCTTTGCCAAACTTATCAGCCAACTTTTGCAGTGATGACCGATGCGCATGCTGCAGAAAAACTATCAAACAAAATTCAAGGTGACACTGTTGTCCTTGCAGGTGCGCAAGCACTAAACACAATAGCTTCGCATGAACAAACTGACTACGTTATGGCGGCAATTGTTGGTGCTGCTGGCATGGATTCAAGCTTAGCTGCTGCCCAAGCAGGTAAGCGCATTATGCTGGCTAATAAAGAATCTTTGGTATTGGCTGGCGATATCTTTATGCAAGCCGTTAAAGACAACCAGGCCGAACTCATTCCAGTCGATTCAGAACATAGTGCAATTTTTCAATGCTTGCAAGGAGGGCGCTCTGGCTTGAGCAAAATCCAACTGACTGCTAGTGGCGGACCTTTTTTACATGCGCCGCTTGCGGAGCTTGGCACCATTACGCCCGAACAAGCTTGTGCCCACCCCAACTGGTCAATGGGACGAAAGATATCGGTCGACTCTGCCACAATGATGAACAAAGGCTTAGAGGTTATAGAGGCTCACTACTTGTTTAATCTGCCCGCTGATTGCATTGATGTGGTTGTGCATCCGCAAAGCATTATTCACTCCTCTGTTTATTTTGAAGATGGCTCAACGCTTTCACAGCTTGGAAATCCAGACATGCGTACAGTGATTTCATATGCTATGAGTTACCCCGATCGAATATCCTCTGGCGTCTCCTCCTTAGACTTAACACAAAACTCCCCTTTAGAATTTTATGCACCGGATTTTGATAAGTTTGCTTGCTTACGCTTAGCTTTCGAGGCATTAAAAAAGGGGGGTAGTGCCATGGGCACAATGAATGCTGCAAATGAAATTGCTGTGTCTAGTTTTCTCAATGGTCAAATAAAATTTGTAGATATTGCAATTATTATTGAAAAAACCCTGGAGCTGGCTAAGCATACCCATCTTAATACGCTTGATGCGGTTATTATCAACGACCAAGATGCACGCGCTATTGCCAAAGAGGTTATTCAAGCTTATGCATAAACTTTTAACCAGCATCCTGCTATTATTTTTGCTGCTTGGCTCTGGACCTACTTTTGCAAAAAGCAATGAATATCGTTTTACGATTAAGCCAGGAGACTCACTTAGCAAATACTTCTCTCAACTCGGCTTGTCGGATCGCTTGTTAGCCAATCTGCTTTCTGCCAACTCTCAAAACAAGCAGCTTAACCAGCTTAAGATTGGTGAAAAAATAACCATTCGTTTGCAAAAAAATCGTCGCTTTAAATCGCTTAGTTATTATCCTAATGACAAAAAAAATCTTGAGATTTTTCTTGTTGGCAACCGTTTTTCTAACGCACCCACTCATAGCAAAATAAACGCCAAGCCTTTTTCGACTATCAATGTTGTTATTAGCAATTCTTTTGGCTATGATGCACAAAAGGCAGGACTAGGACTCAGTGTTGTTGATGCTGTAGTTGAAGCTTTATCATGGCGCCTAGATTTTGACACCGACCTGCACAAGGGCGATCGCTTTTCTATTGTTACAGATGGTTCAGCGAAACCGATTGGCATTATATATGAAGGCCATAATAAACAGATTGAAGCTTTCTTACATACCAACAAACAAGGAAAGACACGCTATTACAATCGTTATGGCTATACTCTTAACTCATCTTTTTTAAGAGCGCCGCTTAAGTACAAGCGAATTAGCTCCAAGTTTCAATTAAAGCGCTACCATCCCATCTTAAAAACCTATCGACCACACAGGGCGGTAGACTATGCTGCAGATTATGGAACGCCTGTCGTTTCAACTGCTGACGGAGTTGTACAACTCAAAGGCTGGAAAGGCGCACTAGGAAAAACCGTTATCATCAAACACGGCGTCAGTTACACCACGGTTTATGCACACCTATCGAAATATGCGCGATCCCTTCGAAAGGGAAGCTCAGTGAAAAAAGGCCAGGTGATTGGCTATGTCGGCTCAACTGGCAGGTCTACTGGCGCGCACCTACATTACGAGCTACGCTTCAAGGGTGAGCGTCAAGACCCGTTAAGCTACAAACTTCCTAAACAGAAAAAGGTTGCTCATTCAGAGTTATGGAGATTTCGCGAACAGGTTAACCGAGTTTTAGCAAGCCTATAAAGATTGTGTTTCAATCCAACGGCGCCAACTCTGCGGGTTTAAGTCTAACAAATAATCTTTTTCGATATATTTAGCTTGATAGGCCTTAGCACCAGGCACTTTATTTAATATAGCAAACGTAATAAGTTCCTCAATACGATGAGTTTTTTTGGTGCCAGGGACTAATGATTCATTGCGAATAATGGCTGCCATCATTGCAGATTTGGCATTGCCGTGTACCTTAAATGATTCCTCAAATAAGTTTAGCGCTAAAAACTCATTTTTAACAAACCCATTATCTCCGTCCAGTAAATAAAGCGCATACTCATAAAGTGCTGCATCATAGCTTCTACGCACTAAATTAATTAATATTTGGTTAGCTTCGCGCTCCTGCGCAGCATACCCCATTAGCTCATTGCCTCGGCGAAGTTGCTTGGACGCTTCATACATAGCATCTAAATCATTCAGATCGAATGCGCCCTTCAATAGCAACGACTTACCCCTAAGAACAACGTCTTTTGAGCCGATTTCATTGCCAATTTGGATTAAGCGTAGCGCTCCATCCGAGAGTGGAGAGGCACCAACATAAAAGCTCAATAACAAAACAAAAATAGGTATTTTTTTTAACATAACGTTTTAGAAGGTATTTTACCACGGCAAAAGTTATCATAATTTTAAGTCAGACAATCGATTAAAATAGAGCAAACATTTATTGCAAACTTTTGTCAAAGGAAACTTCGTGGAAACTCTATTTGAAACCAATTTAAGCCTGCCTCTAATTCAAAAAGGCAAGGTCAGAGATATTTATGATATTGACGACAGTCGCATGCTAATTGTAACCACCGATCGTTTGAGCGCCTTTGACGTGGTCTTTGGTAAGGGAATTGCTAAAAAGGGTGCGGTGCTAACCTCTGTCGCTAATTTTTGGTTTGATAAAACACAACACATTTTGCCAAATCACCTAACTCATGAGCCTTTGAATAGCGTATTAAACGACCAAGAAGCAAAGCAAATTGAAGGGCGCGGTATTATTGTGAAAAAACTAAAGCCTTTAGCAGTAGAAGCGATCGTTCGTGGCTATATTATTGGCTCGGGCTGGAAGGACTACCAGCGAACTGGCAGCATATGCGGGATTCCCCTGCCAAACAATCTACAATTAGCAGAAAAACTCCCAGAAGTGCTTTATACACCTTCTAGCAAAGCGGCCGTTGGCGAACATGACGAAAATATCGATTTTGCCAAGACTGTTGAGATTTTAGGCGCAGATATGGCACAACAAGTCAAACAAGCTAGTCTTGCGCTTTACCAATTTGCTGCTGAGTTTGCACGTAAGCGCGGCATTATTATTGCCGATACTAAATTCGAATTTGGTCTAGACGAAAATAATACTTTGACTTTGATGGATGAGGTGTTAACACCAGACTCCTCTCGCTTCTGGTCAGCGCAAGACTATCAAATAGGTACCAGCCCAAAAAGCTTTGACAAGCAAATTGTTCGTGACTACTTAGAAACCCTAAGCTGGGACAAAACTCCGCCAGCACCTATATTGCCTCAACATATTATTGATAAAACAGCGTCACAATACCAACAGGTGCAGCAATTACTCACCCAATAAATTTATATGCAATTAAGTGGCGCGATTCAAAAAATGCAAACCCATCTTAATAGAGGGCTTGCTCAGTACCAATTGCCTATTGGCGACAAATTACTCAATATGAATGATCTAGTAGGTGAAAAAATCACGCTCAGCTTTAATCATCTTATTTATTGTTCCCATTGTGGCAAAAAGACTAATAAAAGCTATGCACAAGGTCATTGCTATCCGTGCTCTCAAAAATTGGCGAGTTGCGACTTATGCATCATGAAACCTGAGACTTGTCACCACCATCTAGGCACTTGTCGTGAACCACAATGGGGATTGGACAATTGCTTCTCTCCTCATGTTGTTTATCTGGCAAACTCTTCTGGTGCCAAGGTTGGAATCACTCGCAAACGCAATACACCAAGCAGGTGGATTGACCAAGGTGCTGTTAGCGCTCTACCTATTTTAGAAGTAGATACACGTCTAAAGTCAGGTGTCCTTGAAATAGCTCTAAAATCGTATATCAATGACAAAACTAATTGGAGAAAAATGCTCAAAAATGAGACCAACCAAATTAATTTAGCTCTTATCAGAGATGAGTTACTGGATAAAATTCAAAAGACGATAAACTTTACAGACGCTCATGCGCTTAACAATGAAGTTGTAGATATAAACTACCCTGTGGTAGAATATCCCAGCAAAATTATATCATTAAATTTTGACAAAACATCCGTTGTTGCTGGCGTTTTAAAAGGCATAAAAGCTCAGTATTTAATACTGGATACAGGTGTACTTAATATTAGAAAATTTAGCGCTTACAATATTACATTAACTTATTAGGAAAAAGACTATGGCAGATTTAATTATTGAAGAACTAGCATTGGGTGAAGGCACAGCGTGTAAGGCAGGCGACCAGGTTTCGATGCACTATACTGGCTGGTTGACCAATGGAAAAAAATTCGATTCAAGCGTTGATCGCAATGATCCTTTTAATTTTCAACTAGGTGTTGGACAAGTTATCCCTGGCTGGGATCAAGGCGTTGAGGGTATGCAAGTAGGCGGCAAGCGCAAGCTAACTATTCCTTCAAAATTAGCCTATGGGGAGATGGGTGCTGGTGGCATTATTCCGCCTAATGCAACCTTGGTATTCGATGTTGAGCTTTTAGCGATTCAATAAAAAATATTATGAACGACGATTTTCCTAGAATTAAAAGATTACCTGCCTACGTTTTTGCCGTTACTAACGAGCTAAAGTCAAAGGCACGGGCTCGTGGGGAAGATATCATTGACTTTGGCATGGGCAACCCTGACCAGCCAACACCTGATCATATTGTTGAAAAATTGGTTGAAGCAGCACGTCGAAAGGACACACATCGCTATTCAACATCACGTGGTATCCCGCGTCTACGTAAAGCCATTTCTAATTGGTACAAAAATCGGTTCAATGTTGATATCGATCCAGAAACAGAGGCTATTGTTACCATTGGCTCAAAAGAGGGGCTGGCTAACTTAGCGCAAGCGGTTGTAGGTGCTGGCGATACCGTCTTAGTGCCTAATCCAGCATATCCTATTCATCCATACGGCTTTGTTATTGCAGGTGCAGATATTCAACACGTCCCCTGTGGGCCAGACGACGATTTTCTAGCTGAGCTTGAAAGGTCAATTAAAAATACTTGGCCAAAACCAAAAATGCTGGTGCTAAATTATCCATCTAACCCAACCACAGAGTGTGTTGAGCTGGATTTTTTTGAAAAAGTTATCAAGATAGCCAAAGAACATGAAATTTGGGTAGTGCAAGATTTAGC
>JAHZKM010000107.1 GCA_022600395.1 Pseudomonadota bacterium
CGAAAAAGAAGCCTGTCCGCATAATTTAGCACCCACTTCCTCAACCACAGTAGCGCTTGCAATGGGTGATGCGTTAGCAGTTAGTATTTTAAGCAGTAAAGGGTTTAGCCCTGATGATTTTGCGCGCTCCCATCCATCAGGTGCACTTGGCAGAAGACTACTAACCTTTGTTCACAATATTATGAAAACAGGCGATGAGATACCAGTAGTGAGCGCTGATACTAAGCTACTAGATGCATTATTGGTGATGAGTCAAAAAGCTTTAGGAATGGTACTTATTGCTCATAATAATCATTTAGAAGGTATTTTTACTGATGGCGATTTACGTCGTGTACTGGAAACACACAGCGATATTCAAAATCTTCAAATCAAAGAAGTAATGACTGCAAATTGCAAAACTATTCTAGCAGACAAGCCAGCCATGGCCGCTGTACAGATAATGGATGAATTTAATTTAAATTCTCTGCCTGTTGTTGATGAAACTAACCAAGTATTAGGAGCGATTAATACACACACGCTAATGCAAGCCAAAATTATCTAAATTACGGCGTCTTTTTCCTTTTCGACTGCATTAAATTTTAAAAAATATTTAGTTGTGTAGATTAACTTCACGCCTTGCATATTATTAAATTTGCCTTGCGAAAAGTAATAATACTTGTAATTATTAATCAACCCATCAACCTTTCTACACCCCACCAAAATCCAATCAATGCAATAATCACCGAAACAGGTATGATGACTAATTGTCGATAATCGAGTTTTAGGGAACGTAATATTAGTAAGACACTAATCACACCAAATACAATCACAACTTGTGCTAACTCTACACCAACATTAAAGCCAATTAAAGTGGTAACAAATGAATTAGGCGCCATTTCAAACTCTTTAAGCATACTGGCAAAACCTAGACCGTGAATTAATCCAAATACAAACACCACAATACTCTTACGTTTAATAGACTGTTTAAGCAAAAGATTTTCAATCGCCACATAAGCAATCGAAAATGCAATAAGTGGCTCAATAATACTTGGAAAAACTTCTACTACACCGTACATAGCCAAACCAAGCGTTATAGTGTGCGCTAATGTAAACGTTGTTACTAATAACAACAGTCTTTTCCATAAAAGTGATGAAAGCGCCATGCCAATAATAAACAAAATATGATCCCAACCAAGCGGGATAACATGGTCGAAACCAATGCCAATAAATTGATAAAAACGCTGTGCTGTCGTTAGTGGCTCTGGATGATTAATGTCAATTAAATCGCTAGAAATTCCATTGCGCAGCCATTGCCACTGACTCCAATTATATTCGTCTTTTTTATACACCTGCCAACGAAACGCACTATCACCATAGTCTTTTGCATATTGCCACGACAGTGTTTTTGGCCAATTTTCTAGTTGTGCTGTATAAGTTAGTAATGTTTTTCTCGGTCTTTTTTTATAGCCAATAATATCAATATCAACACTACTCAACCTCAAAGTTTGTTTTTGTTTGTTGACATTTAACTGCAAAGAATTTAAAAAATCACTTTCAAACACTCTAAAACGCTCGCGCAAAATCTCTCCTTCAAGCGCTCTAAGTGAGTCATATTTACTAGAATTAGGCGAGTCAGTGGTGTTTTTGTATTGTGTACCAATACCTGTCATAACCGCCTCAAGGCTTAAATTTATCTCTACTTGAATTTTTTTATCGGCGAAAATAGACACTTCAACCAAAGCAGGCTTGACCACGTCAGCTTGAGCCCAGCTTGTTAATAAAATTAGTACTATTGTTAATATCTTCATCATAAAAAAACCCCGTCTAGCGGGGCTTTGTATTTTATTTTATTTTATTTTATCAATAATTAAATCAAATCACCTGCGTAGTTTTCAATACCTGGATTGTTTTTCACACCCTTAATTGTTGGATGATTAACCTTCTTTAAATCAAGTGTGCCCTGCCTGCGCAAGTAGTCTGCTGCAACATCCCACATCAAGCGTCCATTACCAACTGAGCCAACTTGAGCCCAGCCTGATACCTTATAAGATTTATTAGGGTCAATCGCTGTACCCGCATCATCTTTCATTTCAGAAATTCGATTACCTAGTGTTGCTGCTGGATCAATGGTGTAATCCATGCCACCCATTCGCACCATGTCGCCACCTGATTGCAAGTATGGATCCTGTACAAATAAATTCTCTGCAATACCCTCCAAAACTTCTTTTAATTGCGAGCCTTTCATATCAGATACATACGTTTCACCATAAGTCATCGAAGTGTTAGTCATTAAATCTTCCATAGTCACATCGTGACCTGCTGGCACTGACGTACCCCAACGAACACCCGCTGACATTGCAAAGTCTGCATCATGCTCTTCACGTAAAGAATTTACTAATACCTGATCCCAAGTACCCATAAAATTACCACGACGGTATAGCGTTTGTTCAGTAGTACAAAGCTTTTCAGTTAAGATTTCGTCATAAGTTTTACCGAGACGATCCATATTATTTGACATAGTTGAGCTTCTCGCCTCTACAACATTTTCATCATATTTAGTATTACGCATTTTGCTAATAAACGACACCATAGCCGCATCTGGCTTAATAAAGTCTGTCAAAATTGGGAGCATTTTATAATTGTAACCGACCATTTTATGGTCTTTAATTTCAAGATCCATAACACCAATATACTTACCCGAACAACCTGCATTTGTAACTACGGTGATACCGCCAGCATTTTTAACTTCAACTGGTTTTGGCATGCCGTCATGTGTATGACCACCAAAAATAGCGTCAATCCCCACAACACGTGAGGCCATCTTAATATCTACGTCCATACCATTATGAGAAACTACAATCACAGCATCTGGGTTTTCATTTTCACGAATATCTGCAACTAATTCGCTCATTTCATCCTCACGCAAACCAAACGACCAATCAGGGAAGAAATATTTTTGTGGGTTGGCGTTAGAGGTTCTTGGAAATGCTTGGCCGATGACTGCAATTCGATGTCCGCCCACATTTTTAATCACATAAGGCTTAAATGGCATCGCATCATCTTCACTATAAAGTCCGTTACCGTCGTATTTTTCAGTCATAGTGGCGTATTTATCACCCATTAGAGCATCCTCAAGTATGCGTACATTTTGACCTAAGAAGTCACCTTTAAAAAACCCTACGTTCTTTAAAGTTTCTTCTTCTTTATAGGTAAACTCCCAATGGCCAACCATCACATCAACACCAAGCATGTTACAAGCTTCTACCATATCAGCACCACGCGTCCAAAGCGATGTACCAGAACCTTGCCAAGTGTCACCACCATCAACTGTTAGCGTGTTTTGAACACCGCCCGCACTTTCACGCAAAGATTCTAAGACGGTTTTAATTTGTCCAAAGCCGCCAGTCTTGCCATATTTAGCTGACAATTCTTCAAAGTTATTATAGGTAAATGCATAAGCCTCAGGGGTGCCTGGCTTAATACCAATCTGCTTAAGTAAATTATTACCAACCACATGTGGCAACTGAGCATAAGTCGAACCAAAGCCTAAATTAACGTTTGGTTCGCGAAAATAATTAGGTAGTAAGTTGCCGTGAGTGTCAGTAATATGCAGAATTCTTGCGTTACCAGTTTTAGGCACTTCATACATATTATCCTGTGACGCAAGCTTAGCTGATGCATCATTGCCACAGCCACTAATCAAACCAGCTGCAGAACCAGCGCCTAATACTTTAATAAAATCTCTACGTGTTAATGCCATACTTTCTCCTCAGAAACGTTTTTATGAAAATCTAAATAATTAAAATTATTATAATAAATTTTTGGATAGGTGTTTAGGTAAAAAATCAAACTAAAAATTAATTATTTGCTAAGTATAAATCAAATATATGCATTTTTTTACTTTTTTAAACAAACATTTCTATATGTACGATTCGTCTTAGTATTAATGAAGAAAAATCTTATAATATCAGCATGAAAATTAATCAACTACTACAAGATATCGTAACCACTGAATTTGACTTAATCATTGAAGGTTTATGTCTAAATTCAAATGCCGTAGAGCCAGGCGATGTTTTTATTGCTCTTCAAGGCAAACGTGATCATGGCATAGATTATGCTAACCAGGCGATTGAGCAAGGCTGTATTGCTATTCTAGTAGATTCACAAGATGCAGTTTGTACTGTTCCCACAATTCGTATAGACAACCTCAATACTCACTTGGCCAGCTTAGTTAATACTTTTTACCCTCAAGCTCGAGAGGTTGATATCATTGGCGTAACTGGCACTAACGGGAAGACTTCTGTTGCACATTTTATCTCGCAATTACTCAATCAATTAGGAGTAAAAAACGGCTTAATTGGTACGCTAGGTATTAGCAATAATTCGCAAACCTCTAGCCAAACAACGCCCGATATTATAACTCTGTATCGTGCTCTACAGGAATATACTCAAAACAATATTAATACTGTTGTGCTTGAAGTTTCCTCACATGCGCTTGCACAAGAACGCACTCAAGGGTTGAAAATTACCCAAGCTGTGTTTACGAATTTTTCTCAAGACCACCTTGACTATCATCAAACATTGCAACGCTATAAATCTGAAAAACTGAAACTATTCCAACAAGATTCAGTTCAAAATATTATCATCAATCAAGATGATGCAAGTCATGCAGATTTTGAAAAAGCTGGCAAAAACAAGACCTTGTCTCACTATTCTATTCATGATTTCGAAGATATTAAAACGACCGAGTACGGTTTTATTGTTCAACTAAGTGGTTTTGTCTTTGAAGTTCCCTTTTTAGGTGAATTTAATCTCTTAAACATGCTAGCTGCATATCAAACACTCAAGGCGCGCCAATTTACAAGTGCGCAGATTATTCCATTACTAGATAAACTGGGTGCGCCTCTAGGCCGCATGCAAAAGATTAAGCATCACTTAGCTTGGGTTGATTATGCACACACACCTGATGCGATAGAAAAAGCAATTATTACGCTACAAACGCATTATCCAGAGCACAAAATTCGTGTTATTTTTGGTTGTGGTGGGGATCGTGACCAAACTAAACGCGCAAAAATGGGCAAAATCGTATCTAAACTTGCTAGCACTATTATTCTTACAGATGATAATCCTCGATCAGAAGACCCAAATAGTATTATCAACGATATCTTAAATGGCATTGATGATAGCTATAAGGTCGATATTATCCAAGATCGAGTACTAGCAATCGAAACAGGTGTCACCACACTCAAAGAAAACGAATGCTTGCTGATTGCGGGCAAGGGTCATGAATCTCAACAATACTATCAAGACAAAATCCTTGCAATGAACGACATAGACGTTGCTAACAATGCTTAATTCAACCACCAAAACGCTGTCAAAAATACTAGGCCTTCATTCTGATAATATTCAAGATGTTGCTTTTAAGGATATTTGTACTGATACGCGTCAACGAATGGATGGTGCTATTTTTCTTGCATTAATTGGAGATAACTTCAATGCTCATGACTATATTGATACTGCGGAAGAAATGGGCGCTGTTGCAATAATCGCTAGTCAAAAGATTTCAAGCAGCTTGCCTGTTTTATACGTAGCAGATACTCAGAAAGCACTAAATAAAATCGCTCAATATCACCTAAAAAGCATTCAACCAAAAATTGTAGCCATAACCGGTAGCAATGGCAAAACAACAGTCAAAAATCTATTGGCTAATATTTTAAATATAGCCGCACCCACTCTTAAAACACAGGGCAATCTAAATAATCATTTAGGTGTACCAATGACCTTGCTCAAACTTGAATCTAGGCACAAATACGCAGTAATTGAAATGGGGGCAAATCATCTAGGTGAAATTGCTCACCTTAGACGCATAGTTAACCCAGATATTGCTGTAGTTACCAATACGGGTGACGCCCATATTGGTGAGTTTGGCAGTCAAGCTAATTTAATTAGTGCTAAAGGCGAAATTTATTCAAAAAAATCGATCAATATTGTCAATACTCAAACTGAATACACGGGTGAGATTAGCTTCTCCCCTACTAACCAAAAAAAAGCAATAGGCGATGTTTATGCCAGCGATGTTGACGGGTCAAACTTCACACTTCATACCCCTAATCAACAGGCACGCATTAATCTTAAACTCATTGGTCGACACAACATTGACAATGCACTGGCCGCAAGCGCCTGTGCTCATTCACTTAATATTGACATTAACACCATTAAATCAGGACTAGAAGCCACACAAGCTGAAAATGGCCGTCTAAATGTTATTCATACGAAGCAATTTACTTTGATTGATGATAGTTACAATGCAAGCCCGAGTTCTATTTCGGCTGCACTACATACTTTGAAAAATTTTTCAGGCGAACTGGTTGTGGTCTTAGGAGATATGGCAGAGCTGGGCACTGAAAGCAGCATTCTACATCAGAAAATTGGCCAAAAAGCGCAAAAAATTACTCCGCACGTATACAGCGTTGGCACGCTGGCTAAGCATTATCAAGCATGGCATTTTGATTCAAAAGCACAATTAGCCAAACACATCAGCAAAAACCATATGGGCGCAACACTATTAATCAAAGGCTCTCGCATTGCAAAATTAGATGAACTGGTAACTCTTTTGCAAAAATAAACCAATTTTCACTTGACCTTTTCTCAAAACCTAGCGATAATTACGCGCTTGATGGGCCCGTAGCTCAACTGGATAGAGTACTCGGCTACGAACCGAGCGGTTACAGGTTCGACTCCTGTCGGGCCCACCATTAAATTCACATCAAGTTTATTCTACCCCAAACAGCTTCTGATAGAATACCTACATGATGACACTCCCTAACATAATCACACTTTCTAGGATTTTTTTAATTCCGGTTTTTGTCGCCCTTTATTATTTCCAGTCAGCTTATACAGATACGCCGATCTTCACTTGGATCAATTTTTACTTGACCGCTACTTATGCGTTTATTAGCATAACTGATTATCTTGATGGCTATCTAGCTAGAAAGCTAAACATGACTTCACAACTAGGCGCTTTCTTAGATCCTGTTGCTGATAAGCTGATGGTTTCTGTAGCACTTATTATGTTGGTTGATTTTTATCCATCAGACACCCATTGGTATATTACTATTGCAGCACTTGTTATTATCTCTCGTGAAATTTTAGTTTCTGCACTTAGGGAATGGATGGGCACTATTGGACAGCGCTCAAATGTCAATGTTTCTTTTATTGGTAAAGTTAAAACTTTTGTACAGATTTTTGCCATTTTATTTCTACTTTATCAGCAACCTTTCTTTGGCTTGCCAAGTTTTGAAATCGGTGTTACTCTTCTA
>JAHZKM010000108.1 GCA_022600395.1 Pseudomonadota bacterium
CATTCAAAAAGTCTTTTACCAAGGCGCGATGTTTCGACATGAGCGACCACAAAAAGGACGCTATCGCCAATTTCATCAAGCAGGTCTAGAAGTTTTTGGTGCACCAGATGCCAAAGTAGATGCTGAGCTGATGATGATCACGCACAGTCTTTGGCAAAAACTTGGCTTAAAAAACATCACGCTTGAAATTAATACCCTTGGCTCTAGTGAAGCCAGAGCGAGCTATCGAGATATTTTAATTGACTACTTTTCCTCTCGTAAAGACCAATTAGATGAAGACAGTCTTAGACGCCTTGAAACTAATCCATTAAGAATTCTTGATAGTAAGAACCCAACTATGCAAGATTTAATTAATAACGCGCCCAAACTAATGGCGCATTTAGATGAAGAATCTGCCCAGCATTTTGAACAATTCAAAGCATATCTAAACGCTTTAAATATTGACTTTGTTATTAATACGCGCTTAGTTCGTGGGCTTGATTACTACAATCGCAGTGTATTTGAGTGGACCACCACTGATTTGGGTGCTCAAGGTACGATTTGCGCCGGCGGACGCTATGACAGTCTGGTTGAAAAAATGGGTGGCAAGCCAACGCCTGCTGTTGGACTAGCCATTGGCCTGGAGCGTCTTATTTTGCTATTAGAGGCACAAGAAGTAACTACCCAACAGCAACAGCTTGCTATTTATATTATTACCCCAGATAAAGAAGCGCAACTCAAATCGATGCAAATAGCCAGCACGCTTCATCAAGCGCTTGCTAATGTTACTATTTACAATGACATAACAATGGGTAGCTTAAAGAGTCAATTCAAAAAAGCCGATAAAGCTGGTGCCGATTTCGCCTTAATATTGGGCGAAGAAGAATTAAATAATGACCAAGTTAGCATTAAACCATTAAAATCTCAAGAACAACAATTAACATTAAGTCTTGATGAGGCGATTAAGTATTTTAAGGATCACACATGAAAAATTTTATTGAAGTAGGAAAAACTGAAGACGAGCAGGCTCAGCAAATCAAAAAATGGTTAAAAGATAATGGCTTGCAAATTGTCGCCGGTATTGCGCTTGGATTAGGTGGAATTTGGGGATTGGGCGCTTATAAAACTTACCAGCAGCAACAGTCCGTTGAAGCTAGATCCTTATATTTAAATACCGCATCAACAGATAATGTAGCGGCTTATGAAGCCTTAAGCGCTCAGCATTCTGATAGTGGATATGCACAACAAGCAACTTTGATATTGGCAAAAACCGCTGTTAAAAGTCAAGATTATCAATCTGCCTTGCAACATCTATCCACATTGGTTAATGATGATAATCATTTAATTGCTATTATTGCCAATATGAGAATAGCCAGCATACAGCTTGAAATGGGTAAATATCAAGAAGCAATTGATACACTAGATAGTAAAAACCCTGGCGAGTTCAATGGCCTATATAGCCAACTCAAAGGTGATATCTATGTGGCCAACAATCAAATTGAAAAAGCCAAAGAACAGTATAAATTAGCTTTGAGTCAAATCTCTAGAGATTCAGAACTGCAAAGCCTAATCAGCATTAAACTCGCTGACCTTAACTAATCGCAAAAATCACCATGGGCCTACCTACCATCTCCCTTGTTGGACGCCCGAATGTGGGTAAGTCTACTTTATTTAATCGATTAAGTCACTCTCGCCAGGCGCTTGTGTCTGACTTTGAAGGTCTAACTCGCGATCGTCAATATGCAGAGGTTTTACTTGATGAAGATAGCAACACCTTTGCAACGATTATTGACACAGGTGGTCTGACCAATGAAGACAATGTTGTAGATAGCGGTATCCAAGGACAGGTGTTAAGTGCTCTTGAAGAATCTGACATTATTTATTTTATTGTCAGTAGTCGAGATGGTGTTATTGGTCTAGATTTAGAAATTGCTTCTCGTCTTAGACGACTAAAAAAAGAAGTTATTCTTGTTTGCAACAAATCTGAAGGTTTGGACGAAATTAAAGCAGCTGAATTCTACGAATTAGGCTTAGGCACGCCTAGATTAATATCAGCTGAACACGGCCAAGGCCTAGCCGATTTGATCGAACTAACCCTACCTTTGCTACCTAAAAAAGTAGTAGAAGAAAAAGAAGAGGTAGAGGGGATTGCAGTAGCAGTACTAGGCAGGCCGAATGTTGGAAAGTCAACCCTTATTAATCGAATTTTAGGCGAAGAGAGAGTTCTAGCCATTGACATGCCCGGCACAACACGTGACAGCATCTACATCCCTTTTGAACGCGAAGATCAAAAATACACACTGATTGATACCGCTGGCATTAGACGTAAACGCTCTACTCACGAAAAAATTGAAATTTTTTCCATTATTAAAGCTATCGATGCACTTGATCGATCGCACGTGGTGATTCTCGTTTTGGATGCGCGTGAAGGTGTGACCGAGCAAGATGCAACACTCCTTGGTATGATTGCAGACAAGGGTCGAGCACTGCTGATTGTAATTAACAAGTGGGATGGTTTGGACGAATATCAAAAATCCGAAGTGAAGCGCAAACTAGACGTTAAACTTTCATTTGTTAATTATGCTAGCGTGCACTACATTTCAGCATTACATGGCTCAGGTGTTGGTAAATTATTTGCACCGATTATCAAATCTTACAAAAATGCAGGCGCTCAGCATTCCACTTCAACGTTAAATAAAATCTTAGAAGCAGCTAATCATGGCCATCAACCGCCACCAGTTAAAGGCAGACGTTTAAAAATTAAATATGTCAATCAAACAGATGTGTTTCCGCCAACTCTTACTTTTCATGGCAATCACCTTCAAAACGTTCCAAATGCTTATGATCGCTACTTAAAGAATTTCTTCACTGATGCACTTAAATTAACAAATACACCTTTGAGATGCGAATATAAAAGTGGAGAAAACCCTTTTAAAGACAACAAAAATGAGTTAAACGCCAGACAAGTGACTAAAAAGCGCCGCTTAATGAAATTTATTAAAAAAAGAAAAAAGCGCTAGTTAAAGCTTAATTGAGCATTTTTCTTGTGAAGTGTTGCATTGAATTCACAATAAGAATTCTCAAGCATTATCGCTTGAGAGGGGTCATCACTACAAGCGCAGCCCGATAAAATTTCACAGAAAAACACGCCAATCTTTAAATAGATTGCTTGAGAATCTGCTGAGCTTGTTAAAATGGTTACGCCAATTGTATCTTTGTCGATGACACCACTGTGTTGACAGCAATCAAGTAGTGGCAACTCCTCTAAACTTAAATCGCCAAAAGCACGCTTAAAATACTCAGAGAAATCTGCACTACCCCAATATTTAAGCGCCTGATCAAACACCTAGGACGATAAAATGAGGTTGTGCGCCTTGTTAGCGGCCTTAATAAAGCTTTCGAATAATGGATGACCATCGCGAGGCGTTGAGGTGAACTCAGGATGAAACTGGCAAGCAACAAACCACGGATGATTTTTAACTTCCACCATTTCAACCAGTGTACCATCAATTGATTTACCTGAAATTATCAATCCAGCTTCTTCAACTTGCTTGATCAAAGTATTGTTCACTTCATAACGATGGCGATGGCGCTCAGTAATTATTGGTGCTGCATAAATTTCTTGAGCTAGCGTAGCTTCAGCTAAAGCACACTCTTGCCCACCAAGACGCATTGTACCGCCCATGTCTGAAGATTCATTGCGCGTTTGTGTAGAACCATCCTCATCTTGCCATTCAGTAATCAAACCAACTACAGGATAAGGCGTATTTTCATCAAACTCCGTGCTATTAGCATTCTTCATACCGGCCATATTTCGCGCATATTCTATAACCGCTACTTGCATACCCAGGCAAATACCTAAATAAGGAATGTTGTTTTCACGGGCGTATTGTACGGTAGCAATCTTGCCTTCGACTCCTCGATTACCAAAGCCACCTGGTACCAAAATAGCACTCATCTCACTTAAGCAATCAACACCACTTTTTTCAATCTCTTCAGAATCAAAGTAATGGATATTCACTTTTGTGCCCGTATTAATACCTGCATGGAGCAGTGCTTCAGATAAAGACTTATAAGCCTCAGTTAGGTCAATATATTTACCAACCATGGCGATATCAACGCTCGATTTAGGGGTATCAAGTTTTGTGATAACACTATCCCATTCGCTTAAATCTGCCGGCTTGCAATCAAGATTTAATTTTTTAACAACCACTTCATCCAAGCCCTGCTCATGTAAAGCGCGTGGTACTTTGTAAATTGTATCTACATCTAGTGACATAAAGACAGAATCAGAGGCAACATTAGTAAATAGTGCAATTTTGGCACGCTCTGCTTCTGGCAAAGGCTGTTCTGAACGACAAATTAAAATATCAGGCTGAATACCGATACCGCGCAACTCTTTTACAGAATGCTGTGTCGGCTTAGTTTTTAGCTCGCCCGCCACTTTAATGTAAGGTAGTAGTGTTAGATGAATGAATAGGGTATTTTCACGGCCCAGCTCAAGACTCATTTGTCTAATAGCCTCCATGAACGGTAAAGACTCAATATCACCAGCCGTACCACCAATTTCAACCAACGCAACATCCGCACCTTGCGCACCTGCTTGTGCTAAGGTCTTAATCTCATTAGTAATATGCGGAATGATTTGAACAGTTGCACCTAGATAGTCGCCACGACGCTCACGCTCAATCACATTTTCATATACGCGTCCCGCTGTAAAATTGTTCTTCTTACCTAGCTGCTGACGAATAAAACGCTCATAATGCCCTAGATCTAGATCAGTTTCAGCACCATCATTAGTAACAAAAACTTCACCATGTTGGAAAGGGCTCATAGTACCGGGATCAACATTAATATAAGGGTCAAGCTTAAGCATGGTCACATTAAGACCGCGAGATTCTAAAATTGAAGCTAACGAAGCTGAGGCGATTCCCTTGCCTAAAGAAGAAACCACACCACCAGTAATAAAGATGTATTTTGTTGCCATTGAAAAGTAACAAAGTTGAAATGCTTATGATACCCTAACGCGTTATAATAGGGATCAACAAAATACAAAGTAATTGCAAAATGCAGTACAAACAGTTCGTCTCCCGCCTATTTGTCTATTTAAAACCACACATCGGCAAACTCATATTTACCTCAGTAATGATGATGTTAGCCACCGCCCTAGAAAGCGCCATACCAGAGATCACCGGACAAATTGTTGATGAGCTTTTTGCTAGTGAGCGTAATGAGAGTTCAGCTTTCTTGTATGCGCTTGCACTATTTGGCGTTATTGTTTTAAGCTCTATTTTTGCACTCACTTCAACAGCTGCTAGCTCTTGGGTATCCAACAAAGTCATTATGGATTTAAGAGAAACCATGTTTGCTAAACTACTTAAATTACCCAAATCCTATTTTGATCAAAATCCTACTGGGAAAACCCTTTCAAAACTCACTTTTGATGTTGAGCAAATTGCAGCAGCAGCCTCGACTATTTGGCTTGATTTTATCAAGTCATCAATGACTGTTATTATTCTTATTAGCTACCTATTTTATAAAAACTGGCAGCTGAGTTTAAGTTTAATCATTTTATTGCCTTTGGTGTATTTAGCTGTTCAGTTATCATCAAAACGTATGCGAAGCGCTAGCACCCAAGTGCAAAAATCTATGGGTAGCATGACTCACCTTTTGGATGAAAATATTTCTGGATCATCCTTGGTTAAAATTTATCATGCGCAAGATCAAGAAAGCACTAAATTTAACAATCTCATTAAAAACATTCGTCAACAACGCTTTAAGGTTGATATGACGGGCGCATTTAACACAGCCTTTGTCAATATATTAATAGGACTATCTTTAGGTAGTGTGGTGTACTTTTCTTCAACCTCATTGCAAATGAGTGCTGGTGAATTCTTATCTTTTTTTACTGCAATGGGTATGCTGATTAAGCCCGCCAAAAGCTTAGTTAATATTAATAAACCGCTACAAACTGCTATGGCTGCAGGCGAAAGTGTTTTTGGATTAATAGACGAGCAAGAAGAGCGTAATCAAGGTGTCAAAATCTTATCAAATGCCAAAGGTCATATTCAATTTAACGACGTTTCTTTTAATTACCAAAATAACAAAACCGTTCTTAATAAAATCAACTTAAATATTGCCCCAGGTGAAACCGTTGCTTTGGTTGGCTCTACAGGTAGTGGCAAAACCACGATTATTCAATTAATTACGCGTTTTTATAGCCCTACTCAAGGTTTTATTAGTATTGATGGCGTGGACATTAGTGAATTTGATATAGACTCTCTACGCTCTCAAATTGCTTTTGTTGATCAAAATGTGCGCTTATTTAATGACACAGTTAAAGGTAATATTGCGCTAGGGCAAACTGAAACAATGAGTGATGAAAAAATTAAACATGCTGCCAATACCTCTAATGCCTTGCAATTTATTGAACAAATGCAGGCAGGTTTTGACAGTGAAATTGGAGAAGATGGTGGTAAGCTTTCTGGTGGTCAGCGTCAGCGATTAGCGATTGCAAGAGCGATTGCTAAAGACAGTCCAATCTTAATCTTAGATGAAGCCACTTCAGCGCTTGACTCTGAAACTGAAAAACAAGTACAAGCTGCGATTGATGATATGCAAAAAGATCGAACTACGATTATTATTGCTCATAGACTCAGTACCATTCAAAAGGCCGATAGAATTGTTGTTTTGCGCCAAGGTAATATTGTTGAGCTAGGTTCTCACCAAGAACTTCTAGATCAAAAGGGTGAATACGCCTCGCTTTACAACCACCAATTTAAAAGTTAGCACTTTATTTTCTTAGATTGTTAACTAAATCTATTTTTTCAATCCA
>JAHZKM010000109.1 GCA_022600395.1 Pseudomonadota bacterium
AGCGCCCAATTAGTGGTAACAATGTATCACACGCAAACAATAGAACGCGTCGTCGTTTTTATCCAAAACTTCACACACACCGTTTTTGGGGAGAAAGTGAAAATCGTTTTGTTAAGCTAAAGTTGACAGCTAAAGGTTTGAGAATTGTTGACAAAAAAGGTATTGAAGTAGTTCTTCAAGAAATCCGCGCACGTGGCGAAAAGGTTTAGGAGTAAGGTATGAGAGAGAAAATTAAATTAGTATCATCGGCTAAAACGGGCCATTTTTACACAACAACAAAGAACAAGCGCCTTCACCCTGAGAAGGTTGAGGTTAAAAAGTTTGATCCTGTTGTTAGACAACATGTTATGTATAAAGAAGCTAAGATTAAATAATCTTTCTCTTTTTACCAGTAATAAAAAAGCCGCTTAAATAGCGGCTTTTTTATTATCTATAAACAGGCTAACGTCCATGTTTAGTTTGTTAGCTAGAACTTATCTCATGAATTTAGAATGTTTTCTACAGGCACAGTGGTTGCCTGGTCTTCATATTCGTCAATTTGATCAAAATTTAGATATTGATAAATTTGCCCTTCCATCGGCTTGATATGCTTCATTTCAGACAAGTATTCTTGTGCAGTAGGAATGCGGCCTAGTTTTGCAGAAATAGCAGCTACCTCAGCGGAGGATAAAT
The DNA here is from genome assembly GCA_022600395.1 of Pseudomonadota bacterium. Classification (GTDB taxonomy): domain Bacteria; phylum Pseudomonadota; class Gammaproteobacteria; order PS1; family Pseudothioglobaceae; genus Thioglobus_A. Next base: position 673 of record JAHZKM010000109.1, read on the forward strand.
AAACATTAGTCTCATCACCTAGGCGATTTGGAAAGTTTCGAGTTGAAGTTGAAACTACTGTTGCATTTGTCTTAACACGAGCTTGGTTGCCCATGCACAGAGAACATCCAGGCATTTCAGTATGCTCGGTAATAGCGCTAAACGCATCATAGACACCTTCTTTCTTCAATTGTTTTTCATCCATACGCGTTGGCGGTGCAATCCAAAGTTCAGTGTTTATTTCAGACTTGCCTTTTAATAGTTGGGCTGCTGCTCTGAAATGACCAATGTTGGTCATGCATGAGCCGATAAATACTTCATCAATTTTAGTGTTGGCAACATCAGAAAGCGTTTTAACGTCGTCAGGATCATTCGGACAAGCTAGGATCGGCTCCTTGATATCGTCCATGTTGATTTCAATAATTTCTGCATAGTCTGCGTTAGCATCGGCTTTCATTAATTTAGGATTATCCAACCATTTTTCCATGGCTTGAATACGACGTGCAATAGTTCGCTTATCGCCATAACCTTGGACAATCATCCATTTAAGCATGACCACGTTAGAAGTTAAATATTCAATGATTGGCGCTTTATCAAGGTGGATAGAACAACCGGCAGCTGAGCGCTCAGCTGCCGAGTCGGATAATTCAAAAGCTTGCTCCACTTTTAAATTAGGCAGACCTTCAATTTCTAGCACTCTACCAGAAAAGGCATTTACCTTGCCTTCTTTGGCAACCGTTAATAAGCCTTTTTCGATGGCCTTCAGTGGAATGGCATTCACCATATCACGCAATGTGATGCCCGGCTGCATTTCACCAGAAAAACGCACTAAAATTGATTCTGGCATATCCAGTGGCATAACACCGGTTGCTGCAGCAAATGCCACTAAGCCTGAGCCCGCTGGGAAAGAAATACCGATCGGAAAGCGTGTGTGTGAATCGCCACCAGTGCCAACTGTATCTGGTAATAACATGCGGTTAAGCCAAGAATGAATAATACCATCTCCTGGGCGCAGTGAAATACCGCCACGATTCATAATAAAGTCTGGCAAAGTGTGATGCGTTTCTACATCAACAGGCTTGGGATAGGCAGCTGTATGACAAAAAGATTGCATGGTCAGATCTGCTGAAAATCCTAAACAAGCGAGATCTTTCAATTCATCTCGTGTCATTGGTCCTGTGGTGTCTTGAGAGCCTACTGTAGTCATCTTAGGCTCACAGTATGTGCCTGGGCGAATGCCTTGAACGCCACACGCTTTACCCACCATTTTTTGTGCCAATGAATAACCTTTACCCGTGTCTTGTACTTCAACAGGTAGGCGGAATAATGTAGATGGTTCAAGCTCAAGCGCTTCACGAGCACGAGTTGTTAGGCCGCGACCAATAATCAAAGGGATTCTACCACCAGCTTGAACTTCATCAAGAATAACATCTGACTTAAGCTTAAAAGTGCTTAAAACTTTTTCGGTGTCATGCTCTTTAACAACACCCTCATAAGGATAAATATCAATCACGTCGCCCATATTAAATTGCGTAACATCTAGCTCAATTGGCAATGCACCAGAATCTTCCATAGTATTAAAAAAGATGGGTGCTATTTTTCCACCTAAACAAACGCCACCATCTTTTTTATTGGGTACATAATCAATTTCATTGCCCATAAACCACAATACCGAATTGGTCGCAGACTTACGTGAGGAGCCTGTGCCGACAACATCACCCACATAAGCAAGTGGAAAGCCTTTTGCTTGAAGCGTCTCAATTTGGTTGATTGGGCCTACTTTACCATGCTCTTCTGGATTAATGCCTTCACGTTTCATCTTTAACATGGCTAAAGCATGTAGCGGAATGTCAGGTCTAGACCAAGCATCTGGTGCGGGTGATAAATCATCTGTGTTTGTTTCTCCAGTAACCTTAAAAACGGTTACTGATATTTTTTCAGCGACTTTCTTACGGCTAGTAAACCATTCAGCGTCTGCCCAAGATTGCAAGACTTGTTGGGCAGCTAGATTGCCTGCATCTGCTTTATCTTTAACATCATAAAATGCGTCAAACATGAGCAGTGTATGAGATAAGCCAGTTGCAGCAATTGGCGCTAATGTATCATCATCTAGTAGGTCTATCATAGGAGCAATGTTATAACCGCCGACCATAGTTCCCAATAAAAAAGTTGCTCGGGCCTGATCAATTGCGTGACAATGCTGCTCTCCCTTGGCAATACTTGCTAAAAATCCTGCTTTTACATAAGCAGCTTCATCAACACCAGGAGGAATGCGATTAGTAAGTAGGTCTAGGTAGAATTCATCCTCATCACCTTGAATCAGGTGCTGAACGACAGAAGCAGCTTGATCTGCATTGAGTGGTAGTGGTGGCAAGTTATCTTGTTGACGCTCATTAACATGTTGCAGGTAGGCTGATTTCATTGTGTTTTCTTGGCATTAATAAAGCGTATAATTCTATCATTTTATTGCTACCAAGTTTTTCATATTATAGTTTTTATTTGTCATATTATGAAATATAAGGTTATTTTTATCTAAATAGGCACCTTTATGAACCTGACACATCTTACTGCCATTTCCCCAATTGACGGGCGCTACTTCGACAAGACTGATGCACTTAGCACTATTTTCAGTGAGTTTGGTCTGATTAAATACCGTGTTATGATTGAAGTTGAGTGGCTAAAAGCTATGTCTGATAATGAAAACATAGCGGAGGTGCCTGTATTTAGCCAGCAAGCTGCTCAATTTTTAAGCAATATAGCCACAAATTTTTCATTGGCAGATGCGCAAGCTGTTAAAGATATCGAACGAACAACTAATCATGATGTTAAGGCGGTAGAGTATTTTTTAAAAGAACAAATCAAAGACAATGCAGAGCTGAATGCGGTGAGCGAGTTTTTTCATTTTGCTTGTACATCGGAAGATATTAACAATTTGTCACATGCACTCATGCTGATTGATGGACGACAGGTGATGTTAGAGCAAATGCGAAATGTCTTGTCGCTGATTGGTAAGATGGCAAAAGATAACGCAGCCATTCCAATGTTATCACGCACCCATGGTCAAACTGCTTCACCAACAACTGTTGGTAAAGAAATGGCCAATTTTGCCTATCGCTTAAGTCGACAAATAAAGCAGCTTGAAAATGTCAAAATCATGGGTAAGTTTAATGGCGCAGTAGGCAACTTTAATGCACACTTGTCAGCCTATCCGACGCTAGATTGGCAAGGCATTTCTCAGCAATTTATTGAAGGGCTGGGTGTAAATTATGCTATGTACACGGCACAAATTGAAACACACGATTATATGGCTGAGTATTTCCACTCAATGAATCGCTTTAATACAATTTTGATTGATTTCTGTCGAGATATTTGGGGCTATGTGTCGTTAGGGTATTTCAAGCAAAAAACCATTGAAGGTGAGGTTGGCTCATCAACAATGCCCCATAAAGTTAATCCTATCGACTTTGAAAATGGCGAAGGCAATTTAGGCATTGCAAATGCATTGAATACACATTTAGCAGACAAGCTTGCTGTTTCTCGCTGGCAGCGTGATTTATCAGACTCAACCGTACTAAGAAATTTAGGCGTTAGCTGTGCACATTGCTTAGTGGCTTATGCGTCAATCGCTAAAGGTATTGGAAAACTAGAAACTAATGAAGCTCGTTTACATCAAGATCTTGATTCTTCATGGGAAGTTTTAGCAGAGCCTATTCAAACGGTAATGCGCCGTTATGGTATTGAAAACCCTTATGAAAAGCTAAAAGCGCTTACGCGTGGTAATAGTATTGATGCGCAAGTTTTGGCAGAATTTGTTAAAGACTTAGACATGCCAGAGGACGCTAAACAAGCGTTAGCAGAGCTTACCCCGATGAACTACACCGGTGATGCACAAAAACTAGCAGAAGCGCTTGAAAAGCTGATATAATTTCGCGTCTTATGCCTTTTTTGGTGTAAGCTTTTAATAAACAAAGGAGCAAAAAACCCATGGTTAAAATTAGACTAGCCCGTGGTGGAGCCAAGAAAAAACCTTTTTATTCAATTGTAGCAACAGACTCACGTAAGCGCAGAGATAGTGGTTACATTGAGCGTATTGGATATTTTAATCCAGTTGCTCGTGGACAAGAAGTTAGGCTTACTATCGAAGAAGATAGATTAGATTACTGGGCATCAAAAGGTGCACAAGTGTCTGATCGTGTTAAACAACTTGTTAAAGAATTTAAAGATCCTTCAATTCGCGAAAAGCGTGTTGCAGCTCAAGAAGCTCGAGCGGCGGCAGTTGCAGCTAAGCTAGAAGCTGAAGCCAAGGCTAAAGCAGACGAAGAGGCGAAGGCTGAAGCTGAAGCTAAAGCAGCTGAGGCGGCTGAAGCAGAAACAGAGGGAGAGGCGGCTGCTGAGTAAGTAGTGAGCCAAGATCTTAATAATAAAAGGCTATTAATCGGGCAGATTAATGGCCTTTTTGGCGTTCAGGGGTGGGTAAAAATATTCTCTCATGCGCATCCTAGAAAAAACATTCTTTCTTATCAGCCTTGGCATGTTAAGGTGAATGACGTTTGGACGACACTAGAGATTGCTAAGGGGCGCGAACAAGGGAAGACAATTGTTGCACAACTTAAGGGTGTGAGTGATCGTGAAATTGCGAGAAATTATATCGGAACAGAGCTTTATATTGAGAAATCACAACTGCCCAAGCTCCCAAAAGGGGAATACTATTGGGATGAGTTAACAGGATTAGAAGTGATTAATTGTCAAAAAGTAGTTTTGGGCAAAATTTCTTATTTAGTTGATACTGGCTCTAACCAAGTGATGGTAATCAATGGCAAAAAAGAACATTGGGTACCTTACCTTGAGCCATTTTTAATATCAATCGATATAGATAAGCGTCAGGTATTAGTTGATTGGGATGAAGATTTTTAAACAAAAAATGATTGTGCCTGACTATTTATTAATACAAGTTTAATAATAAGAAAATAT
>JAHZKM010000110.1 GCA_022600395.1 Pseudomonadota bacterium
AATGTAGACTTGTCTGCAATCAGGATAGCCAGAATAGTCCAATGCATTAACGCCAATGAAGATATTTTGACAATCAAGCACTTCAGCCCAAGCAAGAGCATACGATAGAAAAATAGTGTTTCTTGCTGGCACGTAGGTGACAGGAATTTCGTCGCTTTCTACAAAGTCAGGAACATCAATATCTTTGTCAGTGAGTGCTGAGCCGCCAATGTCAGCTAAAGATATTTTCATAATACGGTGTTCAGTTGCTTTAAAGTTTTTAGCAACGTTAGCGGCAGCGACTAGTTCTGACTTTTGTTTTTGACCGTAATCAAAACTTAGCGCAAAGCAATCATAACCTTGAGACTTAGCAATGGCTAGTGTGGTAGTAGAATCAAGGCCTCCAGAAAGTAAAACAACTGCCTTTTTTTTGTCACTAGACATTCGCCAAATTACCTTTCTCTTCCAGCCATTTTTTACGATCAGGTGCGCGTTTTTTACTCAGTAACATATCCATGGTCTGTTCAACTTGCAATGGGTTATCCAGAGTAAGCTGGATCAGGCGTCTGGTGTCTGGCAACATGGTAGTTTCTCTAAGTTGTGCAGGATTCATTTCACCTAGCCCCTTGAAGCGTTGTACTTGGACTTTAACACGTTTATTCTCACTTTGTATTTTTCGAATAATGGCGTCACGCTCGCTATCATCCAGCGCATAGAATACTTGCTTGCCCGCATCAATGCGGTACAAGGGTGGCATAGCAACATAAACATGCCCATTTTTAACTAATCTTGGAAAATGCTTTACAAATAAAGTGCAAATCAGTGTGGCAATATGAGCACCGTCAGAGTCAGCATCTGCCAAAATACAGATTTTTCCATATCTTAAATTAGATAAATCTTCACAATTGGGCTCTAGTCCAATAGCAACACTAATATCATGAATTTCATTGCTAGCTAAAACTTGCTCAGAATCAACTTCCCAAGTGTTTAAAATTTTACCTCTCAGAGGTAAAATTGCTTGGTATTCTTTATCTCTTGCTTGTTTAGCAGAGCCTCCCGCTGAATCACCTTCCACTAAAAAAACTTCAGTTTGAGTAAGATCGGTACTGGTGCAATCAGAGAGTTTTCCAGGCAGGGCAGGCCCACTTACAATTTTTTTACGAATTATTTTTTTATTGGTCTTGAGTCGGGCTTGGGCATTACTAATAGCTAATTGAGCGATTTGTTCTGCAATATCTGTATGTTGATTAAGCCATAAGCTAAAAGCATCTTTAACAACATTAGAGACAAAGCTAGCGCATTCTCTAGAAGATAATCGCTCTTTAGTTTGTCCTGAGAACTGCGGATCTAGGATTTTAATAGACAGTACATAAGCAATTCTTTGCCAAACGTCATCAGGGGTAAGCTTGATGTTTTTTGGAATTAAATCTCTAAATTCACAAAACTCTTTTAACGCATCAGTTAACCCGGACCTTAGTCCATTTACATGCGTTCCTCCATTGATAGTAGGAATAAGATTAACATAGCTTTCAGCCACAACATTAGTGTTATATTGAGTCCATGCTAAAGAGCAGTTAAGTTGTTGTTCATCTGAAGAAAAATTAACCACAAAAGGCTTTTCAGGTAGATTATCTAGCCCGTCAAGTGTCATTGATAGATAATCTTTTAAGCCTTCTTGATACATCCATTTATCGGTTGTATCGTCAATTTCATTGTAAAAGTTTACTTCTAGTCCAGGACATAAAACAGCTTTAGAGCGTAAATTATGGCGTAATTTTGTTGCTGAAAATTTAACAGTATCAAAAAATTGAGCATCAGGTGTAAATCTAACCTTGGTTCCTGTGTTACGCTTACCTACAGTAGAGATGACTTCTAGTTCAGTTTTTTTAAATCCATCTGCAAAACTAATATGATGTTCTTTAGCATCACGTTTAATCCAAATTTCTACTAAGGTGGAGAGGGCATTAACTACCGAAATACCAACGCCATGTAAACCGCCTGAGAATTGATAAGAATCATTAGAGAATTTACCACCTGCATGGAGTTTGGTAAGGATCACTTCAACGCCTGATTGGCCCTCTCCTGAATGGATGTCAACAGGCATGCCTCGACCGTTGTCTTCAACAGATAGTGAGCCATCTTTGTAAAGTACAACATTAATTTTATTAGCATGTCCTGCAACTGCTTCATCGACACTGTTATCAATAACTTCTTGGGCAAGATGGTTTGGGCGCTCGGTTTCAGTATACATACCAGGGCGCTTTCTAACGGGCTCTAGTCCTGTTAAAACTTCAATCGAAGAAGAATCGTAATTACTCATGTGTAGCTCGCCCAAGAATATATTTGCCAAGTATCATACCAAAAAAAACCTCGTAAAAACGAGGCTTTTGTAGCTATCTAAAATAACAACTATTTTACATCATACCACTCATACCACTCATATCTGGAGCTGCTGGAGCACCACCTTCTTGAGGAATGTCAGTAATCATAGCTTCTGTAGTAATCATCAATCCAGAAATGCTGGCAGCGTGTTGCAGTGCTGCACGGGTTACTTTAGTCGGATCTAGGATACCCATTTCAAGCATATCACCATAAGACTCGTTACCTGCATTGAAGCCGTAATTACCTTCGCCATTTGCTACATTGTTAAGCACAACAGACGCTTCACCACCGCCATTAGAGACGATTTGGCGTAATGGTGCTTCCATCGCACGCATTAGAATCTGAATACCAATGTCTTGGTCGTGATTGTCGCCTTTTAAATCAGCCATAGCGCTAATTGCACGAACCAAAGCAACACCACCACCTGGTACTACGCCTTCTTCAACAGCAGCGCGAGTTGCGTGTAATGCATCATCAACACGATCTTTCTTTTCTTTCATTTCAACTTCAGTTGCTGCACCCACTTGGATAACCGCTACACCGCCAGATAATTTAGCTAAACGCTCGTTTAATTTTTCTTGATCATAATCAGAAGTTGTAGTTTCTAACTGCGCTTTAATTTGTGCCACACGACCATCAATTGCTTTTTTTGATCCTGCGCCATCAACAACGACTGTTTCATCTTTGCCCACTTCAATGCGTTTAGCGCCACCTAATTGCAATTCAGTGATACCCTCTAACGACAAGCCAATTTCTTCTGAAATAACTTCGCCGCCTGTTAAAACTGCCAAGTCTTGCAAGATTGCTTTACGACGAGCGCCAAAGCCTGGTGCTTTAACAGCTGCAACTTTTACAATGCCACGCATATTGTTGACCACAAGTGTTGCAAGCGCTTCACCTTCGATATCTTCAGCAATAATCAACAAAGGTCTGCCAGATTTTTGTGCGATTTCTAGTGTTGGTAATAAATCACGAATATTAGAGATTTTTGCATCATGTAACAAAATTAATGGACTGTCTAAATCAGCAGTCATGGCATCTTGATTATTAACAAAATAAGGCGATAAGTAACCACGATCGAACTGCATACCTTCAACCACTTCTAGTGCATTATCAAAGCCTGATCCTTCTTCAACAGTAATAACACCTGCTTGACCAACGCGCTCCATCGCCTCAGCAATAATATCACCAACTGAGCTATCTGAGTTGGCTGAGATTGTGCCCACTTGAGCGATAGCCTTTGTATCGTTACAAGGCTGAGATAATTCGCGTAATGCACTTACAGCAGCTTCTGTTGCTTTGTCAATGCCGCGCTTAAGATCCATAGGATTCATGCCTGCAGCAACAGATTTAACACCTTCCACAACTAATGCTTGAGCCAATACGGTTGCTGTTGTTGTGCCGTCACCAGCAATATCATTGGTTTTAGAAGCAACTTCTTTAACCATTTGTGCACCCATGTTTTCAAACTTATCTTCAAGTTCGATTTCTTTAGCAACGGTCACGCCGTCTTTCGTTGTGCGCGGAGCGCCAAAAGAGCGGTCGATCACAACGTTACGACCCTTAGGGCCAAGAGTTACTTTTACAGCATTAGCAAGCACATCAACACCGCGCAGCATTTTATCGCGGGCATCAGTTCCAAAGCGTACGTCTTTTGCAGACATGAGGTCTCTCCTAAACTTAAAATAGAGATAAAACTAAAATGGGCACCCATAACTTATTTGGGTGCAAACGAAACAGAGGGTGAAATGGACTTAACCAAGCACGCCCATAATGTCGGATTCTTTCATGATCAACAGGTCATCACCATCGATCTTGACTTCAGTGCCAGACCATTTGCCAAACAGCACTTTATCACCGGCTTTAACGTCAAGAGGTGTTACATCACCATTGTCGTTTTTAATGCCATTGCCAACAGCCAAAACTTCACCAGTTTGTGGCTTTTCTTGAGCAGTATCAGGAATAATAATGCCGCCAG
>JAHZKM010000111.1 GCA_022600395.1 Pseudomonadota bacterium
ACAATTGATGCTAAAAATCTACGTAAAAGTGGCTTAGGTAAAGATGTTACTAACAAATTTTTAGATGGCCTTCCAGGTATTCAAAAGGAAGGCTGTGATGGATTTATCACTTCAGCAGAGTTTGTTCTACACCAGCCCTTAAAAAATATTAATACCTTGTGTTTAGAATTCTTTGGTCATGATTTAAAAGCAGCAGTTTCTAGTATTGTTGATATTAAAAATCTAATTGATAGTGCAGAAACAGTTGATCTTGTTGGCATGGAGCATCTGGATGCACGTTATGTTAAGGCAATTAAATACACAACCAAAGCTAATAGGTCTGAATTACCAAAAATGGTTTTATTGGTTGATATTTCTAGCCAAACTCAATCATCTTTAGATGAAATGGGTGCAAAAATCCAGGCTATCACTACTCAAAAAGAAGGTGAATGCTTTATTGCAAAAGCTATTAACGCACGACAAACTTTCTGGAAAGATCGCGCCAATACTGCTGCTATTGCCGCTCATACCAATGCCTTTAAAATTAACGAAGATGTGGTTATTCCATTAGACAAGCTGGCTGAATACAATGACGGCATTGAGCATATTAATATTCGCCTATCTATTCAAAACAAACTAGATACACTCAGTGAGGCTCAAACCTACCTAGAAAATCTCAAGCCAAAAACTCATCTGGTTAAAGAAAAAAGTTTGGCTGCTTTAGAGTTACTCACTCATGTTAGCCATCAATGGCAAGAAATTCTCGATCAACTGGAAGATGCAAATGTCTTTAGAAAGGTGCAAACAGCTGAACGTATTATTTCTTACATGGATGAATTTGCACGCCCGCTGAACGACCTACTTATGGGTGATGTCTTTACTGACATACGCAACGACATCCAAGCAATTCACAGTTCGCATCGCAATGTTCGCCTATTTGTTGCCACGCATATGCATGCAGGTGATGGCAATGTACATACCAATATCCCAGTGCATTCTCATAATGTTCAAATGCTGAAAAAAGCGGAATCTGTGGTTGATGAAATTATGATTTTAGCCACTAATTTGGGTGGTGTTATCTCAGGTGAGCACGGTATTGGTATTACCAAATACCAATACTTATCTGACGAATTCAAACAAGATTTTGTTGCATACAAAAACCAAGTTGATCCAAACAACCATTTCAACAAAGGCAAGTTAATGCCTGGCAGCGGGCTCAATGGCGCCTTTACTCCTTCTCTACATTTGGTTGAGCAAGAGGCTCTCATTCTGGAAAGTAGTGAAATTGGCGAACTTAATGATATGGTTAAGTCGTGCTTGCGTTGTGGCAAGTGTAAAGATGTATGTACTACACACGTTCCAGAAGCCAACCTACTCTATTCACCGCGTGACAAAATTATCGGCACCAATCTTATTTCAGAAGCTTTCTTGTATGAAGAACAAACACGTCGAGGTATTTCGCTTAATCATTTTGTAGAACTTGACGACATTGCAGATCATTGCACTATTTGTCATCGTTGTGCCACGCCGTGCCCTGTTGATATTGATTTTGGCGATGTTTCAATTAAGATGAAATCAATCTTAATCAAACAAGGAAAACGTCAAACAAACCTAGCCTCAAAAGCTTCAATGGCCTATCTGAATGCCACTCAACCTTGGAAAATTAAACTAGCAAAAAAACTACTGATTGATTATAGCTACAAAGCTCAAAACCTTATCTCTCGTCTTGCTAAGCCGTTGCTAAACAAAAAGCCTAACAAAACGGTAGGCAAGCCAAATATGGCTATTGAGCTAACCACTTTATTGGATAAGCCACTCCCAACTGATACAGGGCTCAAGCCAATGCGGGAGCTGCTTGATATTCACGACAACACTAGTGTGCCAATTTTGTCGCACCCTACTAAGTCGAATGCCGATTCACCTAGTGTGTTTTACTTTCCAGGTTGTGGCTCTGAGCGTCTTTATTCTCAAATCGGCTTAGCAACTGTCGCCCTACTTTATCATCAAGGGGTTAAAGTAGTATTGCCACCGAGCTATTTATGTTGCGGCTATCCACAAAGAGCCAGTGGCGATGAAGCCAAGAGTACAGCTATTTCAACGGATAACCGTGTGCTATTCCACCGCATGGCTAATACCTTAAACTATCTTGATATCAAGCACGTACTGACTTCGTGTGGCACTTGTATTGATCAGCTTATGACTTATGAGCTTGGCGATATTTTTAAAGATTCTAGCTTAACTGATATCCATGAGTATCTATTAGAACAAGAGGTAACGCTAGAGGCCACAGGCGAGCAATATCTGTATCATGCACCTTGCCACGATCCAATCAAATCAGATGAATCAAGCAATCTCATCTCTAAAATTGTAAATAGCGAAGTGATTAGCAATGACCGCTGTTGCGGTGAAGCTGGCACGTTTGCTGTAGCGCGCCCTGATATCGCCAAGCAAGCCAAATACAGAAAAGAGTTGGAAATCAAAAAAGATATTGCCACGATTGCCAAAACCGACAAGCCCGTTAAAATGCTCACTACTTGTCCAGCTTGCAGACAAGGTTTATCGCGCTACCAAAGTACCACTAACATTGAGCCTGTTTATCCGATTGAGCTTATTGCCGAGCAACAACTGGGTGAGAATTGGCAAAAAGACTTTATAAAATCAGTCAATATTGAAAAAGTCTTGCTATAAAAAACTTTTAAGCTTGCACATACACCCAAGCCTTTTGACCAGATTTAAACTCACCGGTCACGCGCTTATAATCACGCACTTCATACAAGTCTGATTGCTCTAACTCTTTGGGTGTAATTTCAAAAATAACGCCTGATACAAAATCATTTTTATCCTGAGATGCAACTGCAATTGGGTGGTGAGCTTTACCGCTCAGCGCCACCACACTCTGATCTTTAATCTCAACCATCTCTAATTTATAGCCTAACAATTGATCTTTACTGCCTACCAATTCTCGACCAAAAGTTTCAAGCTGTACTTCTTTATTTTTTAAAGTACCATAGGAAAAAAGACATTCCATTGTATTTATACTCATTGTTAACGCTTAAAAAATTTAGGAAATAATGAAAATAGTCTATTTTTTAGTTCCAACACTCAAAACAACCAATTTATCCATCTTGATCAGTCTTTGATAGGCATTTTGAATATCATAAGCACTAATATCTTTGATTTTGCTCGTAAAACGACTCAAATAGTCCAAAGGTAGGTCGTAAAAGCCAATAATAGAGAGATAAGTAAGGATATTAGCATTGCTAGCAGTCTCTAAAGCAAAGCCACCGATGATATTATCCTTACCATCTTGCAGCTTTTGCTCGTCAATCGCATTATTTCTGAAATTTTTAAGCGCCTCTAGCACCACTTTTTTGGCCTGATTGGCTTGTGAGTTCTTAGTTTGTAATTTAATTAGAAAAAAGCCATTGGACTTCATCTTAGTAAAATAACTAGAGGTCGAATAAGCCAAGCCTCGTTGTTCACGTACTTCGTCACTTAAAATAGAAGTTAGCCCACTACCACCAAGAATATGATTACCTAAATAAAGCGCGTAATAATCAGGATGGGTGCGATTAATACCCACCTGACCAATGAGCAAGTGGGTTTGTGTTGATGGAAATTCAACATGCACTTGTTCAGATTTTAGCAAAGGTGCAACTAGCTGATTATCACGCGCTTTTTGCCCACTATTTAATCCGTGTGAAAGCTGGCGTGCTATTTGCTTGGCATGTGCCTTGGAAATATCGCCCACCAGAGCAATGGTTAAATTTTTAGCAACATAATAGCGTCGATAATG
>JAHZKM010000112.1 GCA_022600395.1 Pseudomonadota bacterium
CCTATATTATAAGAATCCTAAAAATAATCAAATTAGTACAACAAAATACAATTATTTTGATCACAATAACTAAGGGGGAGATATGAGTGATTATGTTGTTTGGCTAGACCAAGTTGGTATTGCTGATGTAGAAAGTGTTGGCGGGAAAAACGCCTCTTTAGGCGAAATGATTGGTGCTTTAGCAAATCAAGGTGTTCGAGTGCCTGGCGGCTTTGCAACAACCGCTTATGCTTTTGAGCAATTTTTAGAACACAACGATCTAAAAACAAAAATTAATGATCTACTCAAAGATTTAGATCCTAATAATATCCAAACACTAACCTCTGTAGGCTCAACCATTCGAAACTGGGTACAAGAGGCAGATTTCCCAGAGGTATTACTCAATGAGATTAAGCATAATTATCAACAATTAGAACAAGACTTAGGCATTGTCACTTCTTTTGCTGTTAGATCATCCGCAACAGCCGAAGACTTACCTGAAGCCTCTTTTGCTGGACAGCAAGAAACCTATTTAAATGTTCATGGAATTGATGATATTCTTATTGCTATCAAAAAAGTGTTTGCATCGCTTTACAATGATCGAGCAATTTCGTATCGAGTACATCAAGGATTTGAACACTCAGAAGTTGCGCTATCAGCTGGTATTCAACAAATGGTTAGAAGTGATGTTGGTGCCAGTGGTGTTATGTTTACTATTGACACCGAGTCCGGATTTGATGAAACTGTTTTTATTACCTCTGCTTATGGACTGGGAGAAACAGTAGTCCAAGGCTCAGTCAATCCTGACGAGTTTTATGTGCACAAACCTTCATTAAAAGCTAATAAACTAGCTATTTTGAGTCGCACCCTAGGCTCAAAAGAAATCAAAATGACGTATGCTTATGATGACTTAAAAAGCAGTGTTGCCATTGAATCAGTGCCACTAGATCAACAACAACAGTTTAGTTTGAATGACGATCAAATCCAAGAATTAGCCCAATATGCAATACTAATAGAACAGCACTATCAAAGGCCGATGGATATCGAATGGGCACTTGATGGAAACACTAATAAACTTTATATTGTTCAAGCTCGTCCAGAAACTGTTAAAAGTAGAAACAATACTTCGCACACAATTGATAGATACAAGTTAACAAAAAAATCATCGGTACTTGTCGAAGGTAGAGCCATTGGTCAAAAAATTGGTCATGGGCTTGCACGTGTTATTAGTAATATTTCTGAGATGGACCAAGTGCAAGAAGGAGATGTTTTAGTAACAGACATGACAGACCCAGATTGGGAGCCAGTGATGAAGCGCGCCTCTGCTATTATTACCAATCGCGGAGGACGCACTTGTCACGCCGCTATTATTGCTCGCGAACTTGGTGTACCAGCCATTGTAGGCACTGGGAATGCAACTGATGTTTTAGCCAATCAAATGCCAATTACTGCCTCTTGTGCACAAGGTGATACAGGCTATGTCTATGAAGGTATTTTAGATTTTGAGCATTCACAGTTATCCGTTGAAGCTCTGCCTGAAATTACGACTAAAATTATGATGAATGTGGGTAACCCAAGCAGAGCATTTGATTTTGCCAGCATCCCTAATGCAGGTGTTGGTCTGGCTCGCTTAGAATTTATTATCAATACCACCATTGGCATTCACCCAAAAGCATTGCTTGAATTTGATCAATTACCAAAAGACATGCAAGCAGAAATTCAACAACGATCAGCAGGCTATAAGTCTCCATTAGATTTTTACGTAGGCAAACTCACTGAAGGCATTGCTACTATCGCCGCCTCATTTTCTAATAGTCCTGTTATTATCAGAATGTCGGACTTTAAATCCAATGAATATGCCAATCTTTATGCTGGCACAATATACGAACCCACTGAGGAAAACCCAATGATTGGTTTTCGAGGAGCAGCCCGATACTTATCAAAAGACTTTAGCGGTTGCTTTGAATTAGAATGTCAAGCACTTAAAAAGGTTAGAGAAGACATGGGGTTTACCAATGTAGAAATTATGATCCCCTTTGTCAGAACTTTATATGAAGCTAAACAAGTTATTGAACTCTTAAAGATTAACGGATTAGAACGAGGTGTTAACGGCCTTCGAGTTATTATGATGTGCGAGTTGCCTTCAAATGCCGTGCTTGCGGATGAATTTCTACAATATTTTGACGGCTTCTCTATTGGCTCAAATGACTTAACACAGCTCACCTTGGGCATGGATCGCGACTCAGGTATTATTGCAGATGGATTTGATGAACAAGATCCAGCTGTGAAAAAGATGATTTCTATGGCAATCAACGCTTGCCATGCACAAAATAAATATATTGGCATTTGCGGACAGGGTCCCTCTGATCATCCAGACTTGGCACAATGGCTCTTAGAACAAAAAATTACCAGTATTTCGCTTAATCCAGATACTGTGGTAAAAACCTGGTCGCATCTTGGTCAAGCCCAACACTAAAAGTAGAGCTGTCTTTTTTGTTTCTGACCGAACAGGCATTACGGCAGAAGCTCTAGGCAGTAGTCTATTAAGCCAGTTTGAAGGTGTGGATTTTAACAAAAAGCACCTGTCTTTTATTGATACGCTTGATAAGGCAAATGAAGCAGTTAAACAGATTAATCGCGCGTCCTTGCAAATAGGTGAACCAGCCCTAGTCTTTAGCACTCAAATTAACCATGAATTTCGAGTCATGATGTCTAAGAGTGATTGTGTATTTTTTGATTTTTTTGATACCTTTATCTCAAAAATGGAGCGCTCATTAGATTTAAAATCTTCGCATACTGCTGGACGATTGCACGGTTTAAATCATTATAGTAGCTATTCTAATCGTATCAGTAGCATTAACTTTGCCCTAGGTAGCGATGACGGTTTAGGCGCTAAAAGTTATGAAAATGCGGATCTTATTCTCATTGGTGTGTCCCGCTCTGGTAAAACACCGAGCTGTTTATTTATGGCATTACAATACGGCATTAACGCGGCTAACTATCCACTAATCGAACAAGACTTGGAAAATACGCAACTGCCGGACGTTTTAAAACAATACAAACATAAACTATTTGGGCTAACCATTAACCCAATTCGCTTGCAAAAAATCAGAGATGAGCGCAGAAGCAACAGCCACTATGCCTCACTCAAACAATGTCAAAGCGAGGTCAATCGCGCAGAAGATTTATACCACGCTCAATGCATTCCTTTTATTGACACAACACAAACCTCTATCGAAGAAATTAGCACCAAAATTATTCATAAGCTATCTTTAAGGTAGAGTCGCAAAGCTAATTCTACTTGATTGTCGATCATGCTAATTTTCTTAAAGACAGCTACTTTTTATTCTACAAATATGTAACTAACTATCAGCCTTACTCACAAAATAAGAAAGTATGAGCACATAATGCGGCCTTAAAACAATTTAAACGCTTAATTTCTTTAATTTTTCTGTCATTTTTAAAAAATCTAAAATTTTTAAAAAAACCAATATTGATTCTATTTTTTCGCCTTAATTGGTGTATTTTTATTAAAAATTCTTTAAATTTAAAGCAAATTAAGGCACTTTCAATGCTTAATTGACACTCTACAGGTACTGTACTTACAGTATTTTTACTTATTTTAATTTTTTATCAATTTTTTTTAAAGGGATAATTTTATTTAATTTAAAACAAAGTGGTTGAAAGTGGTACAAAGTGGTATAAAATGTTTATTTATAACGACTTGAGGAGAGTTATAAAAAATGCAATTTATTCATCACTAGGGAGAGAAATATGGAAACATTACTACACACCTTTATTTACACATCAGCCGTGGTTATTTTTTCAATAGGCTTTGCAACCATTGTTTAGCCTTATTAAAAAATGTTTAGGGGTGTACATAATTTAACTGTTGATGCTAAAGGGCGACTAAAAGTACCTACGCGTCATCAAGTGCAAATCAATGAGCTATGCGCTGGAGAGATGGTGCTCAGTATTCACCCTGAAGATCCTTGTTTATTACTATATCCTTTAACAGATTGGCAAGCTCTGGAAGAAAAAGTTAGCGCCCTGCCATCTTTAAATATTCACACTAAACGTCTAAAGCGGAAACTCATTGGACACGCAACAGATTGCGAATTGGACAAAGCAGCGCGCATCTTGATTCCTGTGGCTTTGCGAGACTACGCTAATATTGGTAAGAAAATTATTATGAGTGGCCAAGGTCATAATTTTGAACTTTGGAATGAAGACATTTGGAATGAACAGCTCGACAATCTAGATGCACTGAGCAAAAAAGCAGAAATCCCAATAGAAATTTCCCAATTGTCGTTATGACTTCCAATCATCATCAATCCGTGATGTTTGATGAATCAATCGATGCACTTGATTTAGTGAATGAGGGCATATACATTGATGCGACATTTGGGCGTGGCGGGCATTCACAAGGCATTTTAGATCGACTCGGGAGTATGGCTCAGCTCATCGCTTTTGATCAAGATATTAGCGCTATTAATTATGCTAAAGAAACCTTTAATGATCCACGTTTAAAACTTTTTCATAGTCCTTTTGCAAAAATGCATACGGTTATTAATGATTTAGGATTAACGGGAAAAATCAATGGTATTTTGATGGATTTAGGTGTTTCTTCACCACAACTCGATAATGCTGAACGTGGCTTTAGTTTTATGGCAGATGGGCCACTCGATATGCGTATGAATCAAACCGTTGGACTTAGTGCAGCTCAGTGGTTAGCTCAAGCTGATGAAGAAGAAATTGCCAATGTTATTTATCAATTTGGAGATGAGAAAAAATCTCGCCATATTGCTAGTCGCATCAAGAAATTTCAACTAGAACAACCACTAGAGACTACTTTTCAACTTGCCAATATTGTGAGCGAAGTAGTTCGAGGCCAAAAGAAAAAGCACCCGGCTACGCGTACTTTTCAAGCTATTCGTATTTTCATTAATCAAGAATTGAAGCAGCTTGCAGAAACGCTTGAGCATTCAAAAGACATTCTGGCTCATCATGGCAGATTATCAATTATCAGTTTTCATTCAATTGAAGACCGAATTGTAAAGCGCTTTATTCAAAAAAATTCACGGCAAAAATCCTTACCTAAAGGTTTGCCAATAGTTGATCAGGCATTAGAAAAAATGCCGTTTAAAGACTTAGGTAAAAAATTTGCCACTAAAGAAGAAGTTCAGCATAATAAGCGCTCTCGCAGTGCTATTTTAAGAGTTGCGGTGAAAAATTAGCTATGTCAGTAAGTATCAATAAACTTTACTTTAATCTTTTTCTGCTTTTAGTTGTGATCATATTAAGCTTGTTAAGTATTATTTGGCATCATCAAACCTATAAGCTTTATAAACAGATTAAGCACATCAACTCATTGCAGTATCAAGCAATCGCTTTAAACAAGCAACTCTTAAGTGAACGCTCTCAAATTATTAGCGGTAGTGAAATTAAATTTCATGCTATTAATGTACTAAAAATGAAAGAGGCTGAGCAAGCTGACTTTGGCAAATGGTTTAATGGAAACTTATCATTATGAAGACTACACTGACAAAAAACCTGCCAGGTTTTGAAAAAGTTCAGGGCTATTGGCGTCGACAAGGGTTTGTGAAATTTGTGTTTGTTACCTTATTCGCTATCTTTTCTTATCAAGCTGTTTCTATTTCAAATGCTGACTATCCAGAACAGTCTATCCAAGATCGAGCGCACAACCAAGCAAATAAAATACAAACCAATACTGCTAGAAGAGGGGACATTCTTGATCGAAATGGCAATATATTGGCTAGCTCAAGATTACTCAAACGTGTCATTTTAGATCCAATGCTTATTCATCCAGCTTTTATCCCTGGGCTTGCTAAAGCGCTCAATATGAATGAGGAAAAATTAAGCGCACTACTTGCTAAAAAAAGAGCCATCAAATCTCGCTATTTACCCATCAAAAAAAATATTACACTTACTGATCCTATTCTTAAAAATCTAATCGAGTTCAAAAAACAAACAGTTAAAGTTTGCACTGAAAAAATGGTTGATGCTGAAATTGGACTGATTGATAAGATGCTAAACGCAATAAACTGGAAATCTGTAAAAGCTGCAAAAATAAAACAGTCGCCATGTAGAGATAAGCGAATTGGTCAAGCTGTTGTTCTTAGACAAGATACTCAAAGATACTATCCAAAATCTGCTTCTATAGCACCTTTGTTAGGCCGTGTTAATGCTGAAAATAAAGGAAGCTCAGGTATTGAAGCAGAATTTGAATCGGTTCTGGCTGGCGTAGATGGCAAAAGTCATCTAAATTTTTCAAATACAGGCAATAAAGCCTACTTTAATCCGCAAGTAAAAACCAAACTATCGCATGGTCAGAATATTGAATTAACGATTGATAGCGACATCCAATATCATACTTATGCGGCCATTAAAAAATCGGTTCTAAAACATGAGGCAAATTCAGGATCTGCGATTATTCTTTCAGCTAATGGCGAAATATTAGCTATGGCTAATTACCCAGCTGACGATCCAAATGATAAAAGCCTATACAATCCAAGTCATTATCGTAATCGCGTTTTATCTGACAAAGTAGAGCCAGGCTCAACAATGAAGCCATTTACTATGTTATTAGCGCTTGATCAAGGAAAAATTAGCGCCGAAGATGACGAGTTAATTGATGTTAGCAAATCCATTGGCCATCTTAAAACCAATCAAGAAGTTAGAAAGTATGGCGATGCTATTACTGTGAAAAAAATCCTACAAAAATCTCATAATTTAGGCACCGTTAATGTCTCTGAACGCCTTAGCAAACAAGCTATGTATGACACCTGGAACAAGCTTGGATTTAGCCATCCTCTAGGGCTAATTCCCAGTATTGAAAACCCAGGCTCGCTTAGGCATTATTCATCATGGGGAATGATGGATAAACGTACACTCTCCTTTGGATATGGCCCTATGAACACTAATCTAGCACAACTAGCTAGAGCTTATTTGGTCTTTGCTAATCGAGGCGCAATGCCCAATTTAAAACTAGTTAAAAATATGATTTATGATGAACAAAAGGTGCAAATTTTTAAGCCAGAATCTACTGAAAAAATAGCAGAGCTACTCGATAGTGTTGCCTCAAATGAAGGCTCTGGCTATTGGTCAAACATTAAAGGGTATAGTATAGCTGGCAAAACTGGGACGGCGGAGATGAGTATCAATGGTGCTTATGATAAAAATGGCGCTCAACGCACTTTTTTTGCAGGCTTTGTGCCTGTAAAAAAACCAAAATACATCATGCTAGTTAGACTAGATCATCCTAAAAAATGCTTTTCAAAAGGCAAAGTCAAACTTAAGAGAAATTGCCAGGGCTCTAATTCAGCTGCCATTGTCTTTAACGAAACAATGAAACATGTTCTTACCAATGATAAATCAATTAGAATCAGTTTGAAATAATCAAGCCTTGCGCTTAGCTTTGAGAATGCCTTTCATAATTTTTTGCTGATCTTTTAAAGTATGCGCATGATGAATAGAGGATTTAATCCGCTCAGATTTTTGTTGATTTTCTATCGCAGTTAGTATGGCTAAAAACTCATCTCGAGCTTGAACCTCGCTTAAGCGAGGCTCTAGTGTGCATAATTGCTGAAGTCGATTATAAACCCCTTGCTTATCCTGAAAAGGCTTAATAAGCTCGGATTGTGAAATATCTTCATTCATTTGTGCCGATCTCACCAACTCCAAAAGCACTTGTGAGTTCTCAATAGCGCGCACTCTAACTTCAGTCGTTGAATCTGCTAATGTTGGATAGTTAAGTAGCAAGGTAATCATTTTAGACATAAGCGCTTTCATATTAACCTGGCTGGCAGGAGGCTTACGCACAGGTGGATAATGCCTGCTATCTGAAAAACTAGACATGTCAATCTCATCTAAATGCTCATAATCAACATCTATATCTGTATAAACAGCACTTGAGTCTTGCGCTTGAGGAGCTTGTTGTTCAGCAATAGAGCGCACTTGATCAATATTTTGATCCACTACTTGAGCCAAACCCTGCATTAGTTGCTGTTGATAGGCTTTGTAATTAACTAATTTAATCAGTCTGGTTGCTTTTTCCAAAAACAAGGTCTTGCCCTCAATCGTGTTAAAGTCGACTTCTGCTTGAAGATGATCAAACAAAAATTGAGACAAAGTCTGAGCTTTAGAAATACGTTTTTCAAAGGCTTTAGCAGACTCTTTTTTGACTAGTGAGTCTGGATCTTCCCCATCAGGTAAAAATAAAAACTTAAAAGTCGCGCCCGCTTTTATCACCGATAGAGAGTTTTGCAAGGCTTTCCAAGCTGCTGAACGACCTGCTTCGTCTCCGTCAAAACAGAACACAACAACATTAGTCGTTCGTATTAAAATTTGCAAATGCTCAGTGCTCGTTGCTGTGCCAAGCGTGGCAACTACTTTTGTAATGCCTGCTTGATGAAGCGCTACTACATCCATATAACCTTCTACTACCAGCATATAATCCATAGATCTGGAATTTTTGCGTGCATGATATAAGCCGTACAACTCCCTTGACTTAGAAAAAATAACACTTTCAGAAGAGTTTAAGTATTTGGCTTTTACCTCTTTGTCAAAGGCTCTGCCACCAAAGGCAATAATATTACCCTTGGCATTATGAATTGGAAACATCAGGCGATCACGAAAGAAATCGTAATCTCCATACTGACCCTCTTTCACCAATCCTAGTGTTTTTAAATCAGCCAGTTCTTGTTCATTATCTTTAAAATGTAGTAATAAGTCTTTATTACTTGGCGTGGCAAAGCCCAGCTCAAAACGTTTGGCAATTTCGCCACTAAGACCTCTGGATTTGGCATAATCTACCGCTTTAGCTTTAGCTGGTGAATTGCGTAATTGCGACATATAGAATTCGCCTACTTTTTTTGATAAGGCTCGATAACGCTCTATTCTTGGATCGACTGGTGTGGAATTAGAATCATACTCAATGGTTAACCCACATTCAGTGGCAATTGTTTCAATCGCTTCGACAAAGTCTAAATTGTCAAATTTTTGGATAAAACTAATAGCGCCACCACTCTCGCCACACTTAAAACAATGATAAAATTGCTTATGAGCATTCACTGCAAAATTGCGATTTTTACCGCCGTGAAATGGACAAGGCGCACGATAATCACTGCCAGATTTTTTGAGAGGCACGCGCTTATTAATCAAATCAACAATATCGATTTGATTAGGAAGATCGTCAATAAAGCTCTGACTAATATAAGGCATAAATCATATTTTAATGAATAACCGACAATTTTATCATCCTAAATTTCTACCAACTTGGCTACTCATCGGCTTGATGAAACTCGGTGCTAAACTACCCTTTAAAGTGCAAATAATGATTGGCAAAATAATGGGATTGGCTTTATATCCTCTACTAAATCGCTTTAGAAAAATTGCTTTTATTAATATCTCTCATTGCTTTCCCAATAAAAACAAATCAGAAGTGGAAATGTTGGTACGCCAAAACTTTGAATCCTTGGGTATTTCTGTCTTTGAAACTGCTAATGCTTACTTTGCTTCGGATGAAAAAGTTAATGCCATGCTAAATATTCATAATGAACATTATTTAACTAAAGCCATTAATAACGGTCAAAGCGTCATTTTATTATCCGCACATTTTATGCCGCTCATGCTAGGGTCTCGAGCCCTGTTGCTGAAACATCATATTGCTAATATATACCGACCACAAAACAACGCTTTATTTGATGAAGTCATGCGTCAAGGTTTTGTTAATAATGGCGCCACTATGATTAAAACCAAAGACACTAAAGCTATGCTCAAAGCAATTAAAAATAAGTTGCCAATTTGGTATGCGCCAGATCAAGACCTAGGTTTAGAAAAATGCATCTTTGCACCTTTTTTTGGCATTCAAACTGCCACTGTCTCTGCGACCGCTCGCCTTGCTAAAGGCGACAATACGACTGTGATACCCTACTTTTTTACTCGCAGTGAATCAGGCTACAATATGAGCTTTGAAGCGCCTATTAAAAACTACCCCGGTGCAAACGCTAGCGAAAGTGCTAGAATAACAAACCAAATTTTAGAAGATCAAATTCTAAAGCACCCTGAACAATATCTATGGATACATAAGCGCTTTAAAACTCGCCCTGAAGGTGAACGTGATTTTTATTAACTTATTTAGCTTAAGTATTAGAACAATTAATCAAATTAGCGTATAATCTACCCTTTATTATTTAAGTTTCAGAATTATTTATTATGTCAATTGATACACAAGCAATTATCAAGGAATACCAAACTGCTGAGGGAGATACCGGCTCTACTAACGTGCAAGTCGCTTTATTAACTGCTCGCATCAAGCACTTAACAGAGCATTTTCAAACACATAAAAAAGATCATCACTCAAGAAGAGGTCTTTTACGTTTAGTTTCTCAGCGTAAAAAATTATTGACGTACCTTAGAGGTACAAACGTGAATGCATATTCTGATTTAATTTCACGCCTAGGTCTAAGAAAATAATTTAAATTATTTTCATAAAAGCCCCGTTTTGGGGCTTTTTTTATGTCCTCTAAATAGTAAAATCAAGATCATGGAGCTATCCCCTACTTATCAAAAAATCAATGAATTGCTTGAGCGTTCAGACCTGCTTTCTTCCCACTTAGAGCTTGAGGAAAAAAAAGGACGTTTAGAAGAAGTGCTACTAGAAATGGAAAATCCTGAGCTGTGGTCTAACCCAGAAGAGGCGCAACGACTAAGCCAAGAAAAAGTCAAACTAGAAACTATTTGCCAAACATTCGACCAGGCAGACAATATTTTAGATGATGCTAAAGAATTACTTGAAATGGCACAAGCCGAAGATGATAATGAGACTGTTTTAGGGGTGCAAGCTGACTTAAAATCTATTGAAGTTGCCATTGCCCGATTAGAGTTTGAGCGCATGTTTAATGGTGAATTAGATGCAAATTCAGCGTATTTAGACATTCAATCAGGTTCAGGAGGAACAGAGGCACAAGATTGGGCGGAAATGGTACTGCGCATGTATTTACGCTGGGGTGAGAAGCACAAATTTAAGGTTACTCTAATGGAAGTTTCCGCTGGTGAAGTAGCCGGTATTAAATCTGCCACAATTCATATGCAGGGAGAGTATGCTTACGGTTGGCTTCGAAGCGAAATCGGTATTCATCGATTAGTTCGAAAATCACCTTTTAACGCCAATGGCAAACGTCATACCTCATTTTGTTCAGTTTTTGTCTCTCCTGAGGTAGATGATAATATTGATATTGAAATCAATAAAGCTGATATTCGTATTGATACCTATCGTGCTAGTGGTGCGGGCGGTCAGCACGTCAACAAAACTGATTCAGCTGTACGTATCACCCACTTACCCAGCAATACTGTCGTACAATGTCAAGATGGACGTTCGCAACATGCTAACAAAGACCAGGCTATGAAACAACTAAAATCTAAGCTTTACGAACTTGAAATACAAAAGCGTAATAGTGAAAATCAAGAGCTGGAAGATGCAAAGTCAGATATTGGCTGGGGGCATCAAATCCGCTCTTACGTACTAGACCAGTCTCGTATTAAGGATTTACGAACCGGCGTTGAATCATCCAATACAGGCGATGTGTTGGATGGCAATTTAGATATATTTATTGAAGCCAGTTTGAAGGCTGGCTATTAATGAGCGGCTAATCTTGCTCATCACTTTTTATATTAGGAAAACCATATGACAAACAAAACACAAATAAAACATTACGATATGATTGCAATTGGCGCTGGATCTGGCGGCTTATCAGCAGTAGAAAGAGCCTCTGAATACGGCAAAAAATGTGCGGTTATTGAAGTTAAAACCATTGGTGGTACTTGTGTCAATGTAGGCTGTGTACCAAAAAAAGTTATGTGGTTTGCTGCAAATACCGCCACCCAAATCAACAGCGCTAAAGGATTTGGTTTTGATGTAGAGTTAAAAAACTTCTCTTGGAAAACACTTAAAGAAGGTCGAGATAATTACATCAAAGGTATTACCACTTGGTACGATGGCTACCTTGAAGACTTAGGAATAGACTATATTCATGGCTTTGGAAAATTAGTCGATCAGCATACCGTTAGTGTTAATGACACGCTTTATAGTGCTGATACTATTGTTCTATCTCCAGGTGGAGAGCCTGCTGTGCCACATATTAAAGGTTCGGAATACGGCATTACCTCAGATGGTTTTTTTGAGCTAGAGGCGCTGCCAAAAAAAGTAGCTGTCATTGGCAGTGGTTATATTGGTGTAGAGCTTGCAGGTGTACTTAACGCCCTAGGATCAAGTGTCGAAATCTTTGGCAGGTCTGACAAACTATTACGTGGATTTGACCCAATGATCCAAGATGCGCTAGATAAGGATTATACAAATCATGGCATTCAACTTCATCATAACACGCATATTGATAAAATCTCAAAAGATAAAACTATCCATACTAACAAAGGTGATTTTTCTGGCTATGATGTAATTATTTGGGCGGTAGGTCGCAATCCAATGACTCAACACTTGGGCTTAGAAAATGCAGATGTAGAAGTTAATCAACGAGGCTTTATTCCAACAGATAAATTTCAAACAACAAATGTTGAGCATATTTTTGCATTAGGCGATGCAACTGGTCGAGCGCCACTAACGCCTGTTGCTATTGCCGCTGGTAGAAGATTATCTGATCGCCTATACAATAACATGACAGACCGTCATCTTGATTACAACAATATTGCCACTGTGGTGTTTTCTCATCCGCCAATCGGAACGATTGGACTTACCGAAGAAGAGGCTAATGAAAAATTTGATCAAATTAAAATTTATAAATCTGAATTCACTCCAATGGCAGATGCTTTGCTCGCCCATAAAACCACCACTGCTTTAAAGCTTGTTTGCGAAGGGGATGATGAAAAGGTTGTAGGTTGTCATATCATGGGCCATGGCGCTGATGAAATGCTCCAAGGCTTTGCAGTGGCTATTAAGATGGGGGCAACTAAAAAGCAATTAGATGACACGGTAGCAATTCATCCTTCAAGTGCTGAAGAGCTCGTCACCATGCGCTAAGCTTCGTCTTTTTAGTTTTGTCCATGTTGTTTTCTTTACTCACTTCAGTTGTTTAGTATTAAGTTAAAAAACTACTAATTATTTAACTTTCTCCATTTATACGGCTCGATTGGTGGAGTGTCAAAGCCCCAAAATCCGAGCTTTTGCCTCTTGGCAGATTCTTCTTCTTGACGATATGTATCTTGGTATGAAAACGCCATACCTGACTCAACCATAAGTCTGCCAATATTAGTATCGCCTTTATACACTCGAACTAAAATACGTTGATAATGATCCACGCCCATAGGCTGAATATTAATTTTTCCAGGGAGATTTTTAAGAAGTTTTTGTAAATAGTGTTTTGATAACTGCCCACAATCAATCATTTGATTAGCACTTTTACGACATTTTTGCTTGATTTCGGGTGTATCTATGCCAGCAATTCGCATCTGTAAACTCACACTATCGCCATCAATAATATAAAGCGATCGATTACTATTGATTGAAAAATGCTCAATATTTGAATAAACATTGAATGACAAAAATAAGCCAAATATAAATAATTTCATCTATTGAAGTAGTAGCGGTAAAATTAATCATTTTATCTGATGAATGATGCAATCTATGAACGCATTAGAGCAAACAAAATTTGATAAGCAAGGGTTAATACCTGCCATTGCTCAAGATTACCAAACAGGTGACATTCTAATGTTTGCCTGGATGAATAAAGAATCATTAGCACTAACCATTGAAAAGCAGCAGGCGGTATATTATTCTCGCTCAAGAAAAAGGCTTTGGTTCAAGGGTGAGGAATCCGGCCATATTCAGATTATTAAAGATATCTATACCGACTGTGATCGTGACGTTATTCTTCTTAAGGTTGAGCAAGTTGGTGGTATTGCATGTCATACGGGAAGAGCCTCGTGTTTTTTTCAAAAATTAGATAAAAACAGCTGGGATACAGTTGCTGATGTGATTAAAAACCCAAAGGATATTTATGGATGATATTTTGAAAAAACTGGAAGATGTATTGGAACAGCGTAAAAATGCAGATTCTGACAGCTCTTACGTATCCTCTTTGTACCAAAAAGGCACCGATGAAATTTTAAAAAAAATCGGTGAAGAATCTGCTGAAGTGATTATGGCAGCTAAAGATGGGGTTGACAGTAAAATTATCTATGAAGTGGCAGATTTATGGTTTCACACACTGGTATTACTTCGACACAAAGGTATAGAAGTCGATAAAATAGAGCAAGAATTATCAAAACGCTTTGGCTTGTCGGGGTTAGAAGAAAAAGCCAATCGAAAAAAGTAAATTAAATAGGAGAGAGTTATGATGCCAGGACCTTTTGAACTCATTATTATTTTAGTCATTGTATTGCTATTGTTTGGTGGTAAACGCCTTAAAAACATTGGTGGTGACTTAGGTGGTGCCATTAAAGGCTTTAAAAAATCAATGAAAGAAGGTGAAAACGATAAGCTTGACGACAAAGAAGAAATTATCGAAGCCAAAGTTGTCGAAGAAGACAAAAACAAAAAATAAAACACCATTATGTTTGATGTTGGATTCTGGGAGTTTGCCTTAATTGGTGTAATTGCACTTATTATTGTAGGTCCAGAGCGCATGCCTGGGATTGCCAGAACGGCAGGCAAATACGCTGGTAAGGCGAAACGTTTTATTGCCAAAATTCAAGATGATGTCAGTGAAGAACTAGAAGTTGACAAACTCAAAGAGCAACTCAATGCTATGGACAAAGATGCCAACATTGTTGAAATTTTTGATGAAACCAAGCAAGCGATTAGCGACATCAAAACTGATGTTAAAAAAACTAAATCATGACTTCTAAAGAAATGACTTTTGTTCAACATTTGGTTGAGCTGCGTGATATATTACTCCGCTCAGTCATTGCCATACTGGTCATCTTTATTAGCTTATTTCCTTTTGCTAACGAAGTTTATAGTTTTATTGCCGCGCCAATTATCAGTGTCTTGCCCCAAGGCAGTAATATTATTGCTATTGGGGTCATCTCTCCTTTTCTAACGCCACTTAAAATGGCGCTAATCATGGCGGTTTATATCGCCATGCCTTATCTCCTTTACCAAGTTTGGAAATTTATTGCGCCGGCACTTTACAAAAATGAAAAACAAATGATTGTACCCTTAGTGATTTCTTCAACGATTTTGTTTTATGCAGGGTTATTGTTTTCTTTTTATATTGTCTTCCCTGTTATTTTTGGATTTCTGTCAGGTATTGGCCCTAGCATTGTTGACTTTACACCTGACATTCAATACTACCTAGACTTTGTTCTCAAAGTTTCATTTGCATTTGGAGTTGCTTTTGAGGTGCCGATTGCCACTATTTTGCTATTGATGTTTGGGGCAACTACTATTGAAAATTTAAAAAAAAATAGGCCTTATGTGGTAATTGGCGCTTTCATATTGGGAATGTTACTAACCCCACCTGACATTATCTCACAAACACTAATTGCCATCCCTATGTGGCTACTATTTGAAGCAGGATTAATATTTGCTCCGTTGTTTATGCGTAAATCGGATGATAAAAACACAGACAACAACTCTAATAATAACTCAACTCAGCAATCTTCTAATCAAGCTTCAGAAAATCAAAAAGAAGAACAAGAAGAAGATTGGGACGATGATGAGTTTGACATGGAAATGGATAAAATCGACAAAGACTTTCAAAAAATAGATGAAGAGTACGATGAAGATTTAAAAAAATCAAAAAATGAACACTCTAAAAAAGAGGTTTAGTATAACTACTCCAATAATTCAAAAGCACTAATCACACTCTCGGCGACGTCAACAATTCTTTTGTTTTTATCCATTGCCATTTTTCGCAAAGATTGATAAGCGTCATCCTCGGTAATTTCTTTATGCTTCATTAAAAGTCCCTTGGCCTTTTCAACGGCTTTTCGCTCTGATAGTTGATTACGAGTAGCATCTAACTCATCTTTAAGCGCCTGAAATTCTCTAAATCGAGCCATGGCCACATCAATAATTGGCTGAACACGATTCTCCTCAAGTCCATCCACAATATAAGCATTAACACCTGATTTAATAGCTGAACTAGCCATTTCAGAATTAGATTCTTCAGCAAACATTACAATAGGTTTTGGCTTGGTTTTA
The DNA here is from genome assembly GCA_022600395.1 of Pseudomonadota bacterium. Taxonomy (GTDB): domain Bacteria; phylum Pseudomonadota; class Gammaproteobacteria; order PS1; family Pseudothioglobaceae; genus Thioglobus_A. The sequence continues at coordinate 16,160 of JAHZKM010000112.1, forward strand.
TTGACATCTGTTAAATTTGCAAATACCTCTTCATCAGGAATATCGGCGTTGACAATTACAACATCTGCATGCGTCATTTCATTGCTATCTTGAAGCTGGGCGCTACTGGCCATTCGACAAATAACCTCATGACCCTTGTCTTGAAGTGCTCTGCGTAACATGGCGGAACGCCCTGAGTTTTCATCAACCAAGATGATTTTAAGTGCTGTATTCATAGGAAGTTTTTTTTGTTTATGATGTCATACAAGACTTAAAAATAGCTCTATGTACATCGCCAATACTCACAATGCCTACCAATTTACCTTGCTGAGTTACTGGAATTCTACGGTATTTTTTAAGCCACATAGCGCTGGCCGCTTTTAAACAAGGCATGTCAAGATCAATACTATCAACTCCATGAGTCATGATTTCACTAATTTTGACATTCATCGTTTCTTTATAATTGGTTTCCATATTTTCAAAATCAAAATGAGTGTCACTCATAACATCTTCCAACTTCGGAAACATGTGCTGCAAAATATCTTTTTCGGAAATAATTCCAATTAGATTGTTCTCAATATCAACAACCGGAGCACCACTAATGTGGTCCATAATCATCATTAGCGCAATATCTTTAACAGGCTGGTCAGCAGTTACTGTTTTTACATTAGTTGACATAATATCTTGAACAATCATAATTTCTCCATCTTTGTTAAATGTTAGTTGCCCTATTCTACATAATTAATTTTTAAACAGCCAACGGATTTATACCAAAAAACCCCGCATAAGCGGGGTAAAAATTGTTTTGAAATTTTTATCAGGGGTTATTTGGTAAACTCTGGGTAAGCCTCTAGACCACACTCAGCAATATCAGCGCCTGAATATTCTTCTTCTTCAGAAATTCTAACACCCATAATCGCCTTAAGTGCTAGCCACAATACTAAAGAAGTACCAAATACCCAAACAAAGATTGTACCTGCGCCTGCTAACTGGCCACTAAACGAAACAGCTGAATTAGTAAGTGGTACAGCTAATAAACCCCAAAAACCAACCACACCGTGTACAGAAATAGCACCCACTGGATCATCAATCTTAAAAACTTTATCTAACGTAGAAATTGAGAAAACAACCAAGATACCACCAACAGCACCAATTAAAGTAGCCTCTAAAGCTGTTGGCGTATCAGGACCGGCAGTAATTGCCACGAGACCAGCTAATGCACCGTTTAATGCCATAGTTAAATCCGCCTTTCCCCATAGTAATTTGACCAAAATCAATGCAGCAATAACACCGCCCGCTGCCGCAGCATTAGTATTCAAAAATACCATTGCAACTGCATTTGCACTTTCTTTACTAGCCATTGCTAATACCGAACCACCATTAAAGCCAAACCAGCCCATCCACAGAATAAAAGTACCTAATGTTGCAAGTGGCATATTTGCACCTGGAATAGCGTTCGATGATCCATCTTTGTTGTATTTACCCTTGCGCGCTCCCAAGACAATAACACCTGCTAAAGCTGCAGCAGCACCAGCCATATGTACAATACCCGAACCTGCAAAGTCGGCAAAACCTAAGTCGCCCAATTTATAAAGGCCAAATACTGACTCTCCGGCCCACGTCCAAGCACCTTCCATCGGATAAATAATGCCTGTAAATACAACCGCAAAAGCAAAGAATGAGAAAAGTTTCATACGCTCAGCAACTGCTCCTGAAACAATACTCATCGCCGTTGCAACGAATACAACCTGAAAGAAAAAGTCAGAAGCATTTGAGTATTTATCACCTGCACCACTAATACCATCTAATAAAATACCGCCGCCATACATTAAGTCATAGCCATAAACCATGTAAGTCGTACAGGCAATCGCAAATAAGCCGATATTTTTCGTTAAAATTTCTGCCGTATTTTTACTACGAACCATTCCCGCTTCTAGCATTGAGAAGCCCGCTGCCATCCACATAACTAATGCACCCATCATTAAGAAATAAAAGGTATCCAATGCAAATTGCATTTCTAAAATCGTATTTTCCATGTTGCCTCCTTTATAACGCTACAGAACCAGTCTCGCCCGTACGAATACGAACCACTTGCTCTAACGAAGTAATAAATATTTTTCCATCACCAATCTTTCCACCTTCAGATTTGGCCGCCAAACTAATAGCCTCAACAACCTGATCAACCTGATCTGCTGAAATAGCAATTTCCAGCTTAACTTTAGGCAAAAAATCTACTGTATATTCCGCCCCTCTGTATAACTCTGTATGGCCTTTTTGACGGCCAAATCCTTTTACCTCTGTTGCTGTAATGCCTGAAACGCCAATCTCTGAGAGCGCTTCTCTAACTTCATCAAGTTTAAAAGGCTTGATAATTGCTGTTATTATTTTCATCGTTTTTTCCATTTTCATTAAATCAAAAAAAAGCCAGCTATTTCGATTTGCACACAATGCAAATAAAAATAGCTGGCTTCAATACCTTTTTTACAAAATTCCCTCGTGAAATCGTGCAAAAAAAAACGTTTATTTAAATCCTTAAAAAGAACCTAAATAAACGTCAGTGTTTAGTGTTAACTTCCCGCCTTTGGGAAACAACTGTTTGAAATTATAACCGCTTTAAAAAAATAAAGCAAATGGTTTTTCAAAAGTTAGTCGCATCTAAGCGTAATTATTGTCAAAATTATCCAAAAAATCATCGATGGCTAAATAATGGTTGCCATCACA
>JAHZKM010000113.1 GCA_022600395.1 Pseudomonadota bacterium
CATAGGTCCAGCGATCGCCACCCATAGCATGTCTTGTTTGGGCGATCTAAGCGCGCTGAAATTAACCGGAACAGGCTTGGCCCAGCCAAAAATAAAACCTGCAGTAAAATACAAAAAGGCAGGCACAACCAGTGTGCCGATCAGGTCAATATGCTTAATAGGGTTTAGGGTTAATCTCCCCATCATACGGGCACTGTGATCGCCCAATAAAGATGCAACCCAACCGTGAGCTGTTTCATGTACGGTAATGGCAAATAAAACAGGAATTGCGTAAATTAATAGTGTTTGAATATCAATCATAATTTGGTCGCTCGGGTAAAATTAGCATAATTGTTTAAAATCACACCTTCATTTTATATGAAAACCACACAACTGTTAATTCCGACCCAGAAAGAAGCGCCAAATGACGCTCAAATTATTTCTCACCAGTTAATGATACGTGCTGGTCTTATTTCTAAGCTCGCTTCAGGATTGTATTCTTACCTACCCATGGGTGTAAGAATTCTAAAAAAAGTCGAAAACATTATTCGCGAAGAGATGGATAAAGCAGGCTCTCAAGAGGTTTTAATGCCTGTTACTCAGCCTGCAGAGCTTTGGCAAGAATCAGGTCGTTGGCAGGAATATGGACCTGAATTATTACGTTTTAATGATCGCCATGGTCGAGATTTTTGCTTAGGACCAACACATGAGGAAGTTATTACAAATTTAGCTGCTCAATATATTCGAAGTTACAAACAATTGCCAATGAGTTTTTATCAAGTGCAAACAAAGTTTAGAGATGAAATTAGGCCTCGTTTCGGCGTGATGCGTTCACGTGAATTTATTATGAAAGATGCTTATTCATTTCACTTAGATCAAGCATCATTACAACAAACTTACGACACTATGCATCAAACTTATTGCAATATTTTTGATCGTTTGGGGTTGGATTATCGCCCAGTATTAGCCGATTCAGGCTCTATTGGCGGTGATGCTTCGCATGAGTTTCATGTGTTGGCAGATAGTGGCGAAGATGCTATTTGTTTTTCGGATGAATCTGATTACGCGGCTAATATTGAAAAAGTTGCTTTTTCCAAAATGGAGGCTACTTGCACACCAAAAGCCCAACAAGAATCTGTTCTTACTAAGAAAAAAACCAATATTGATGAGGTTGCTGAGTTTTTATCTGTTGAAAAATCAAGCTGTATTAAAACATTAATTATTAAAGTGGCAGATGGGTTTAAGGCGCTCGCGTTAAGAGGAGATCACGAACTTAATGAAATTAAAGCTCAGAATTTATTTGGTGAGTTTGAGCTTGCTTCTGATGAAGATATTAAGTCTTTAGGTTTGAAAAAAGGCTTTATCGGTATTAAAGGTTTGAATATTGAGCTGATTGTTGATTATTCGGCTAGTGTTCTATGTGATTTTGTTTGTGGTGCTAATGAGTGGGATCAGCATATTATTGGAGTAAATTGGCAAGAGGTTGAATTTAGCGAAGCTGATTTGCGCAATGCAGTTGAAGGCGATCCTTCTCCAGATGGACAAGGAAAATTAGTGATTAAACGCGGTATTGAAGTGGGTCATATTTTTCAATTAGGTGATAAATACTCTAAAGCCATGAACTCTAATGTTATTGGCGAAGCAGGCAAGGCTGTGACAACGACGATGGGTTGCTACGGTATTGGTGTAACACGTGTGATTGCTGCTTCTATTGAGCAAAATCATGATGCACGAGGGATTATTTTCCCTGAAGCAATTGCACCTTTCCAAGTAGTGATTGTGCCGATTAATTATAATAAATCGACGCGTGTTAAAGACTTGGCAGATAGTCTATACCAGCAGTGCTTAGAAGTAGGTATTGAGGTATTGTTAGATGATCGAAAAGAGCGTGCAGGTATTATGTTTGCTGATTCTGAATTATTAGGTATTCCACACCGAATTGTGCTTAGTGATACTCATGCTGATAATGGCAAGGTTGAATATAAAGCAAGAAATCAGAGTGATAAAGTCGAAGTTGATTACGAGCAGGCTTTAAGCTTTATTCAGTCTAAATTAAACTAGCACCTATATTTAAGGAAGTACAATGATTTGGTGGCAATATATTATTCCTCAACATGTATTATCAAAGCTGATGTTTCGCTTTGCACGCATTGAAAATGTGTGGCTTAAAAATAAATTCACCCATTGGTTTGTAAAATCTTATCAAGTTAATTTATCCGAAGCACTACGTGAAAATGTAGAGGATTACCAGCATTTTAACGATTTTTTTACGCGCGCTTTAAAGCCTGATGCACGCAAGATTGGCTCAAGTGAAATTATTTGCCCTGTGGATGGAGCTGTGTCCCAAGCTGGAAACATTAGCCATGCAACAATCTTTCAGGCAAAAAAGCATTACTATACGGTTTCTGCTTTATTAGGCGGCGACTACCGCGCTGATCAATTTGAATCGGGCTCGTTTGCTACTATTTATTTATCACCCAAAGATTATCATCGTATCCATATGCCTTATGATGCGAAGCTTATCTCTATGGATTATATTCCTGGCGATTTGTTCTCGGTTAATAAGTCTACTGCAGAAGGGGTTGAGAATTTATTTGCTAGAAATGAACGGGTTGTTTGTTATTTTCAAACCCAGTTCGGATTATGTGCTTTTGTATTAGTCGGCGCAATTTTTGTGGGCTCTATGCAAACTGTTTGGGAAGGTCAAATCAACCCTCCTTATCAAAGAAAAGTGCAACATTTTGATTATGCAAATAAAGATATCAACCTTAAAAAAGGCGATGAAATGGGGAGATTTAATATGGGCTCAACAGTCATTATGTTGATGCCAAGTCAGGATAATTCGTTAAATTTAAGTGCTGGACAAGCAGTTCGAATGGGCGAATCTTTAGTTTAGTTTAGTCAGCTTAATTAATTTGATAGCTTGATCAGAGACTTGTAAAATTTCCACTAGAATTTTATCAATCTTGAGACTGACATCGCGTTTAGGAATGGCTTGCAATTCTTCTAAAATAAGACCGTTTAATGTTTTGGCTTTCGAGGCGGGTAACTTGATATTTAGTAAAGTATTGATTTCTCGCACACTAATTCTTGGATCAACCAAGTAACTTCCATCTTCTTGTAGGCTGATTTCGTCTATACTTTCACTTTGATTAGAAGTAAATTGACCAACAATTTCCTCAAGGATATCCTCCAATACAATCAACCCACGAACTTCTCCATATTCATCTACTACAAGACCTAGGCGTCTTTTTTGTGTTTGAAAGTGCTCAAGTTGATGCGCAAGAGAGGTGCCCTCTGGCACAAAATAAGGAGCGCGCACCAACGACAAAACATTTTTCATGCTAAACTCATCTTTAGCGTA
>JAHZKM010000114.1 GCA_022600395.1 Pseudomonadota bacterium
AAAAACCACAGCTGTTGACACTCAAGAGGTGGCCGTTGTATTTGGTACTGAGAACTTTGGCTTAACCAATGAAGAGTTGGATTTGTGTCAAATTTTGATGACGATTCCTGGCAATCCTAATTATTTTTCATTAAATATCGCGGCTGCTATTCAAGTTTTTGCTTATCAAAATTATGTGTATAACACCACTACTCAGTTTGAAAAAAGCACCAATGAATCAGCCGGGTTTGACGAATTGGAGGGTTTTTATGAGCATTTGGCGCAAGTGCTCGAGCATATTGATTATTTCGAAGAAAAGCGCCCTAAAGAGTTGCTAATGCGTCGAATGCGCCGCTTTTTTGGGCGTGCAGAGCCTGAAAAAGAAGAAGTGGCTATTTTTAGAGGAATTCTTAGAAATATCAAACCTTTTAGAAAATAAAAAATATCAGAAATTATGAAAATTGCGCTTTTTAAGAGATTTTATTTTTTTAATACAATTAATAAAAGCTGTTTGATAGGGTCAACCCTTAAAAACAGCCACTTTCCCCAATAAAAATCAGTAATTTTGGCAAAAAAACCTGAAAACCACTTATTTAAATCGATAATTTTCTGAATTTATGTAAACTATAGTTTTTTAGTTTTTATTGATTAAAAATTTAGTAAATTTTACAAATGACATAAAAAAGCCCGAATAAATCGGGCTTTTTTATTGGATTGACATAGTTTAACTAGTTAATCAATTTATTCATTCGTTTGACAAATTCGGCCGGGTCTTTAAGTTGTCCACCTTCTGATAAGACAGCCTGATCAAATAAAACGTTTACTAAGTTTTCATCAACTTTGGTTTTTAGTTTTTCAACTAAAGGGTGGGTTGGGTTGATTTCCAAAATCGGCTTAGTCTCTGGCACGTCCTGCCCTAGAGATGCCATGATTCTTTCCATGTTGCCACCATTTCGTTTTCATCAGCCACTAAACAAGAAGGGGATTCACTTAGACGATTAGAAATCTTAACTTCCTTAACTTGATTTTCAAGAATTTTTTGCATTTCTTCTAGTGTCTTTTTAAAGCCCTTGGCAGTTTTTTCTTTAGCTTTCTTTTCTTCTTTAGAATCCAAATCTTCTAAATCGCCTTTGGCAATTGATTTAAGATTTTTGCCCTCAAATTCAGTAAAGTTGTTAACCATCCATTCGTCCACACGATCAGATAATAGTAGCACTTCAATACCTTTTTGCTTAAAAATTTCTAAATGTGGCGAGCCTTTGGCTGCTGCATACGTCTCAGCGGTAACGTAGTAGATGTCTTTTTGCTCATCGTTCATACGCCCGATGTAGTCTGCTAAAGACACGCTTTGGTCTTCGTTGTCAGACTGGGTTGTGCTAAAGCGTAAAAGAGAAGCGATTTTGTCTTTATTGGCAGGGTCTTCAACCACACCTTCTTTCATAACCATGCCGAACTCTTTCCAGAAATCTGCATATTTCTCTGGCTTGTTTTTAGCCATTTTTTCTAATTCTTTTAAAATTCGACTCACAGACGCTTTACGGATGGTGTCGACTACTTGATTACCTTGTAATATTTCACGAGAAACGTTTAAAGATAAGTCAGCGGTGTCGATCACACCTTTAATAAAGCGCAAATACATTGGCATTAACTCTTCATTATCTTCCATAATAAAGACGCGTTTGGCGTATAACTTAATGCCACCTTTGCGTTTTGGCTCCCACATGTCAAACGGCGCTTTGGAAGGGATAAATAGCAAAGACGTGTAGTCTAACTTGCCTTCAACACGGTTGTGAAGTTGTGCAAGTGGCGCGGCAAAGTCATAGGTAAGGGATTTGTAGAACTCATCATAATCTTCTTGTTTAAGCTCTTTTTTATCTTGCATCCAAAAGGCATTAGCCTTATTGATCATTTCGTATTCAATAGCGTCATCAGAATCTTCTTCAGCTGGCTTAATCATCATGATTGGCACAGTGATATGATCTGAGTATTTAGAGATAATGCCGCGCAGACGATAATCATCCAAAAACTCTTTTTCTTCGTCTTTAATATGTAGCGTAATTTTGGTACCAAAATCTGTCACTGTGGCTGTTTCTAGTGAGTATTCACCTTCACCTTTTGATGTCCAAATAGTACCATTTTCTTTGTCATCACCCGCTCTTCTAGTGGTTAAAACTACTTCGTCGGCAACAATAAATGATGCATAGAAACCTACACCAAATTGACCAATCAGATTAGAATCCTCAGCTTGTTTTTTATCAAGATTTTGTAAAAATTTCTTAGTACCTGAGTTGGCAATAGTACCAATATTTTCCATGACTTCGGTTTCGTTCATGCCAATACCATTATCAGTAATAGTAATTGTGCCAGCTTCTTTATCAACATCAATATGTACTTGAAGCTCTTCTTTACCTTCGACTAATTTGTCATTTGATAAAGATTCAAATTTTAGCTTATCAACTGCATCTGAAGCGTTTGATATCAGTTCACGTAAGAAAATCTCTTTGTTGGAGTACAAAGAATGAATCATTAAATGTAGTAGTTGAGAAACTTCTGTTTGGAATGAATGCGTCTGTTTTGTCGTCATTTTATTTTATCTCTAGTTTATGCGTAAAATATATTGATATGGCCAAGCTGGAAAAATTCAAGTGAAAAAACAAATAATTGAATTTATTTTGTATTTAAAAGTTGAGCGAAATTACGCGCTTAATACACAGCAAGCCTATGAGCGAGATTTGAATCAATTACTGGCGTTTTTAAAAGTACAAAATATTTCCAGTTGGTCTGCGCTAGATACGCAAATGCTTAATGTTTTTATCATGCAATTACGCCATAAAAACATCTCTTCTAGAAGTATTCGTCGTTATTTATCCTCTATCAAAGGTTTTCTAACTTATTTGGTTAATCAAAATCAGCTTAAGCAAAATTGCGCCATTCAATTGCGCACTCCTAAGATTAAACAAACCTTGCCGAATACTTTGCATTATGAGCAGTTATTGCAAATTTTAAAAACCACTGGTAATGCTCGATTTGAGGATCGTGATGTTGCTATTATTGAGGTTATTTACTCTTGTGGTTTACGAGTATCAGAATTGACAAGTTTAAATGTGAGTGATGTAGATCTTTCTCAAGGATTTTTAAGTGTAATGGGTAAAGGTAGTAAAATTCGACATACACCATTAGGAAGATCTGCGCAACAAGCGATTAGTCAGCATTTAAAAACTCATCAAGCTAACGCGCTTTTTGTGAATAAAAACGGCGATAGAATTGGGGTAAGATCAGTACAGAATATGATTAAAAAGCGTGCATTAGCAGCGGGCGTTAAAATCAATGTTTATCCGCATATGTTACGTCATGCAGCAGCAACACATTTTTTACAATCTAGTCATGATTTGCGCTCAACGCAAGAATTTTTGGGTCATGCGAGTATTAAATCAACCCAAGTTTATACCCATTTGGATTTTTTAGAATTATCAAAGGTTTATGATCAGTGCCATCCACGGGCAAAAAAATCATGAATTTTAAAACCAGATCAGCCATTAAGGCATTAAATAATGGCGGTGTAATTAGCATTCCAACCGATACCATTCAAGGTTTGAGCTGCTTGCCAAGATTTGAGTCAGCCATGCAAAGACTCGTTGATATAAAACAACGTTCTGATGCAAAAGGACTGATTTTGTTAGCGAGTGATCTTATTTATATCGCCCGTTATGTGGCAGATGAATCGATGCTAATACAGCTAGCTAAACAGACAGATAAGCCAACTACTTATTTGGTAAAAGCAAGTCATCAAGCGCCTAAACTATTGTTAGGAGGGCATGACACTATCGCTATTCGATTAACTAAACATCCTTTAATTGCCAACTTATGTACGCAAACTAAAAGTGCTCTAGTGTCTAGTAGTGCCAATATTTCTGGCTCAAGAGAAGCTAAAACCTTGCTAGATTTACGCATTTATTTTAAAGACGAATTAGACTATATAATAGCGCCAAGTAATGCGCTAAATAGCCCGTCAAGTATTATCAATTTACACACTGGAGAAAAACTCAGATGATTGATCAAGTCCAACAGTATTTACTTTCATTGCAGGCAGATATTTGCGCTCAGCTCGAGCAGGTAGATACTCAAGCAAGCTTTATTAAAGATGAATGGAAAAAACTTAATGGTGGCGGTAATGGATTAACTCGAGTGCTAACTAAAGGCAAGGTTTTTGAGCAAGCCGGAGTTAATTTCTCGATTGTTCACGGTGATAATATGCCTGCCTCAGCCACAGCCCTTAGGCCTGAGCTATCAGGACGACGTTTTAGCGCTTTAGGCGTTTCATTAGTGATTCATCCTAACAATCCTTATGCGCCAACATCACACGCTAATGTACGTTTTTTTATTGCCGAAAAAGAAGGCGAAGAGCCAATTTGGTGGTTCGGCGGTGGCTTTGACTTAACTCCGTATTATGGCTTTGATGAAGATTGTGTTTTTTGGCATAAAACAGCCAAAGAAGCTTGCGACCCTTTTGGGGAAGAGGTGTACCCAAAATATAAAAAATGGTGTGATGATTATTTCTATATGAAACATCGCGGCGAGCAGCGCGGCATTGGCGGGTTATTTTTTGATGACTTAAATGAGGGCAGTTTCGATGAGTGTTTTGCCTTTATGCGTAGCGTGGGTAATAGCTATATCAATGCTTATCGACCAATTGTAGAGAAGCGTAAAGACATACCATTTTCTGAACATGAGCGTCAGTTTCAACTGTATCGTCGAGGGCGTTATGTCGAATTTAATTTAGTTTATGATCGAGGAACTTTGTTTGGCTTGCAGACCGGAGGACGTACCGAATCCATTTTAATGTCACTACCTCCATTAGTGCGCTGGGAATATCAATATGAGCCCGAGCCAAATACACCAGAAGCACAGCTTTATGACAAATTCTTAAAGCCACAAGACTGGTTAGGAGGCGAATAGTAAAATGAAAACTCAATTAGATGTTAAGAGATTACTCTGTCCCATGCCAGTTATTCGACTCGGTGAAGTGATCGATAAAGTGGCTGTTGGTGATACCATTGAAATGTTAGCAACTGACCCGGGCGTGCTACATGATATTCCTGCCTGGTGCAAGGTTCATGCTCACAAAGTGATAAAAATCGAGGAAAAAGCCGACGAGATTGTCCTTATTGTTGAGAAAATAGGGTAGAATTATTCGCTGTTTTTGCTAGTAAAATAGCTGAAATATAAAAAAATTACGCTTGTAACGACGCAAGCCGCTTGGTAAAGATAGCCAGTCCATATAAAAAAGTTAAATATAGGAGATAATATGTCTGCACAAGATGTAATGAAAATGATTGAAGACAACGACGTTAAGTTTGTTGATTTTCGCTTTACCGATACTCATGGTAAAGAACACCACGTAAGTGTTCCAGCACATACGGTTGATGAAGATAAATTTGAAGAAGGCCAGATGTTTGACGGTTCTTCAATCACAGGTTGGAAGGATATTAATGAATCCGACATGATTTTAAAGCCGGATACTAGCGCTTGCGTGCTGGACCCGTTTACACAAGAGTCAACGCTAATTGTGCGTTGTGATATTATTGAGCCAAGTGATATGCAAGGTTACGAGAAAGATCCTCGTTCTATTGCTAAGCGTGCTGAACAATACATGCAAGATTCAGGTGTTGGCGATACAGCTTATTTCGGCAATGAGAATGAGTTTTTCGTATTTGACAGTGTTAAATGGGATACTGGATTTGGTATGGGTAAAGCGTTTTACGAAATCCATTCTGAAGAAGCGGACTGGGAGTCAGGTTCTGATTTAGAAGGTGGCAACAAAGGTCATCGTCCAAATGTTAAAGGCGGTTATTTTCCGGTTCCTCCAGTAGATTCACTTCACGACCTTAGGTCAGAAATGTGTCTTGCTATCGAGGAAATGGGAGTTACTACTGAAGTACATCACCATGAAGTAGGTACAGCTGGCCAATGTGAAATTGGTGCTAAATTTAACACATTGGTTAGAAAAGCTGACGAAACTCAAATTCTTAAATATTGTATTCATAATGTTGCTCATATGTATGGCAAAACAGCAACCTTCATGCCTAAACCGATTGCGATTGACAATGGTAATGGTATGCACGTTCACCAATCAATTGCAAAAGACGGTGTGAACTTATTTGATGGTGACGAGTATGGCAACTTAAGCCAAATGGCTCTATATTACATCGGTGGTATTATTAAGCACGCTCAAGCATTAAATGCATTTACTAATGCATCAACTAACTCTTACAAGCGTTTAGTACCTGGCTATGAAGCGCCAGAAATGTTAGCTTACTCTGCTAAAAACCGTTCTGCTGCGATTCGTATTCCATATGTGGGTAACCCATTAGGTCGTCGTATTGAAGTTCGATTTCCAGACAACACGGCTAATCCATACTTAGCATTCTCGGCAATGTTAATGGCTGGCCTTGATGGTATCAAGAACAAGATTGATCCTGGTCAGCCTCAAGACGGTGATTTGTATGAATTAACGAGAAAAGAAAAAGCAAAAATTCCTAAGGTTTGTAATTCTTTAGAGCAAGCACTTGATGCACTTGACTCTGATCGTGATTTCTTAATTGCTGGTGGCGTATTTACTAATGATATGATTGATTCTTTCATTGATCTTAAAATGAAAGAAGTAAACGCGATGCGTTCAGCGCCTCATCCGGTAGAATTTGATATGTACTACAGCCTGTAGTTACTTAATTCGAATTTAAAAAAGCCGTGCAATTGCACGGCTTTTTTAATGTCCTAAGCAAATTGATTGCGTTAAAATAACGCTACTTATTTTTATAAATAAAATCTCATGACACAATTAAGAAACGATTGGCAACTAGATGAAATTCAAGATCTATTTGATATGCCATTTAACGATCTATTATTTAAAGCACATAGTGTCCATAGAGAAACTTTTGATCCTAACTATGTCCAGGTTAGCTCTTTGTTGAATATCAAAACAGGCGCTTGTCCAGAAGACTGCTCTTATTGTTCTCAGAGTTCAAAATATGACACGGGGCTTGAGCGTGAAAAACTCATGGAAATTGATGTAGTATTAGAGCAAGCAAAAACCGCAAAAGACCAGGGTGCTACGCGTTTTTGTATGGGCGCTGCTTGGCGCAATCCAACTGACAAAAGCCTTGATAAAGTTATCCCAATGATTCAAGGGGTTAAGGCAATGGGTATGGAGACGTGTGTCACGCTAGGTATGCTTACACAAGATCAGGCATTTACATTAAAAGAGGCAGGGCTTGATTATTACAACCATAATCTAGATACTTCAGAAGAGAATTATTCCAATGTTATTACTACGCGTAATTTCCAAGATCGCCTCAACACGTTAGAGTCAGTTCAAAATGCAAATATTAACGTGTGTAGTGGCGGTATTTTGGGCTTGGGTGAGGATCAAACAGACCGAGCTTCAATGCTGAGATCTTTGGCTAATCTTGAAACACATCCTGATAGTGTTCCCATTAACTTGCTAGTGCCTATACCAGGCACACCGTTTGAAAAAATTGAACCACCTACAGAAAGTGAGTTTGTGCGCACCATTGCAGTTGCCCGCATTATGATGCCAAAGTCTGTAGTTCGCTTGTCAGCAGGTCGTACTGATATGGGCGAGGCAATGCAAGCCTTATGTTTCTTTGCAGGTGCTAATTCGATTTTTTATGGTGAGCAACTTCTCACGACAGATAATCCAGATACGGGCAGTGACAAAGCCTTATTTAAAAAACTAGGCTTGAATATGAGTCAGTTAAACAATTAACCATTGGTAGGTAGTTATGAAAAAACAAATTGTAATCGCAATAACACTTGGATTTACTAGCTTTCATGCTACGGCTGAATCTAAGAACTGTACAGCGGGATATGACAATATAGAGCACCTAGGCAGTTGTTTAGGTGGCGTGGTAGATTCTAGCATTAACGCCTTATCAAGCTTACCCAGTGATGCAAAAAAATGGTCAAGTGATCAACATCAAAAAGCCAAGCAAAAACTTGAAGAGATCAAGCAGAATATCTGCAATGACAATAATCCTGTTAAAGAGGTAGTTGTTGAGAAAATTGTCTATGTTGATCGACTCGTTGAAGTGCCTGCTAAGGCGCTTGAAAGGCGTTGTGTTACTAATAAAAAGTCAGATCGCTTTGGCAATACCAGCGAGGTGATTACTTGCACTGAATGGAAATAATAAGTTAATCAGGCTAACGAAATTCATAAAAAAAGCCGCTTTAAAGCGGCTTTTTTTATGCACTTAAGAGTTGTTTAACAATATCACTTGCCGCGTTAGGCTTGGCGAGTTTACATGCATTCTCAGATAAAGATTTGAGCCTAGTGTCATTCAGGCTAAGTAGTGTTTTTTCCAACATTTGAATAGTTAAGTTTTTTTGCTCAATTAAAATTCCCGCATGATGATCTGAAAGGATTTTGGCGTTGTGAAATTGGTGATTATCAATCGCGTGCGGTAGAGGGATTAGGATGCTGGGCGTAGCGCTAAGCATCAACTCTGATATAGTCATTGCACCAGCTCGACAAAGCACTACATCTGCCCAAGCATAGGCTTTTGCCATATCATCAATAAAGGCCACTACCTTGGCGGATTTTTTACCATATTGAGACCGGACTTGTTCAAAGTGCAATTGTCCAGTTTGATGCCAAATATTAACAGGGATATTTAACTGTGTAACCACCTCATTAATAGGCTTAGATCCCAGACTGCCGCCAACAATAAGTAAGTTTAGTTTTTTATTATTGGTATGATAATTGCTCACTTTAAAAGCCACTGGATTACCCACGCTAAGGGCTTGAACCGAGCTGTCAAATGCACCGTCAAATGCTTGAAATGTTTGTGTGGCAAGTTTGGAAAGTAGTCTATTGGTGGTTCCAGGGATAGAGTTTTGTTCATGAATTAGCAAAGGTACTCTAAAAATCCAAGCAATAACCCCGCCAATACCTGAGGCAAATCCGCCCATTCATAGTGCAATATCAGGCTTGACTCTGATAAACACTTTTATTACTTGCACAGTAGCTAAAGCGAGTTGAAAGGGCGCTTTGATTAAGCTGATAATATTTTTACCGCGCAGTCCAACCGCATTCACTGTATGAAGTGGTAGGTTGTTTTTAGGGATGATATTATTTTCCATGCCTTTTTTCGAACCCAGCCACTCAACTTGGCATTTGTGTTTTTTGAGTTCGCTAGCAATGGCTAATGCAGGAAAAATATGCCCACCTGTGCCACCTGCCATAATGAGAACTTTTTTGCTAATAGATTGATTCATATTTATACAAGGGCTAAATTAAACGTAATTTTTTTGCTTGGAATATTCACAGCGAGTTTCCATATCAACTCTTAGCAAGATTCCTAGTGCAATAAGAACAAAAATCATACTTGATCCACCATAGCTAATTAAAGGCAAGGGAAAGCCTTTTGGTGGAATTAAGCCTAAATTCATCGCAATATTAACACTAAACTGCAAAGATAGCCAAGTGCAAATTCCAAAGCCAACATAAGAGCTATATTTACGTTTTTGTTTAAGCGCGCCTTTGGCAATTTTAAAACCTTTGAGCATAATAAAGCTAAAGGTGAAAATAACAAAAAGCATGCCAATAATGCCGGTTTCTTCACCGATAATGGAAAAAATCATATCGGTATGTGGCTCTGGCAGTTTGGTATATTTTTGAATACCGTTACCCAGTCCAACACCAGTCCAATCTCCCCTGGCAATACCGATTAACGCTTGTTTGGTTTGATAGACTTTTTCACTATCATTAATCCACAAGTCTGTTTGCCAAAACTGAGTTAATCGTTGCCAACGTACGCCACCACTCAACCCATCAATATAAAGCCAGATACCAACGGCACTGATTAAACTACCACCAACAACACTTAGTTGAACCAAATATACACCTGCGGCAAAC
Source organism: Pseudomonadota bacterium (assembly GCA_022600395.1). Taxonomy (GTDB): domain Bacteria; phylum Pseudomonadota; class Gammaproteobacteria; order PS1; family Pseudothioglobaceae; genus Thioglobus_A. The sequence goes on from JAHZKM010000114.1 coordinate 9,914, forward strand.
AGCATAATAAGTGCAGTTAAAGAGATAATTATTGTCGCCCCTAAATCCATCTCTAGCAATAACAATATACCGGCTGAAGAAATAATAATTAGCGTTTTAATTAAGCCCAGCCAAGGTTTTTTTACATCCTTTTCTTGTCTTACTAGAAAATCTGCCATGTATAAAATCATGGCGATTTTCATCATTTCAGAGGGTTGAAATTTAAAAAATACAAAATTAATCCATCGAGTTGATCCATTTACTGTTCTGCCAATAGGCTCGGGTAAAAATACTAAAGTTAAAAAAACTAAGGTAAAGATGAAAAACCATTTTGCGTGTTTTTTATAAAAATATAAAGGAATTTTTAAACAAGTGAAGGCTAATGCCAAGCCAATTAAAATATAGACACTTTGCTTGTAAAAATAGCTGTAACTATCAAAGTGACCCAAGGAAGCGGAAAATGATAATATCCAGCCAAAAATCAATAAGCTAAGAATGGCAGTTGCTAAATGTTTATCAGGTAATTGTCCAGTTTTTTCAAACATAAAGTGTATTAAAAAGCTTTGTTCGTCGCTATTTTAACCCCTGAAAGTCATTCGAATGATGCTAATCAATCCTATATTTCGCTGAGCTTTTTAATTTTTATTATGGGATAATAGTTGTTTTTCAAAAATAGCGCTAAACCATGATTTCTACTGCCAACATTACCATGCAATTTGGTGAAAAACCTTTATTTGAAAACATCTCTATTAAATTTCAGGGCGGCAATCGCTACGGATTGATCGGTGCCAATGGTTGCGGTAAATCAACTTTTATGAAAATCTTAACTGGAGAGTTAAAACCTTCTAGTGGTTCGGTGAGTATTAGTGAAGGTGAAAGACTGGGTATTTTGCGTCAAGACCAATTTGCCTTCGAAGAGTTTCGTGTAGTTGATACCGTTATTATGGGACATGAAAAACTATGGGCAGTTAAAAAAGAGCGCGATCGTATTTATGCACTGCCAGAGATGAGCGAAGAAGACGGTATTAAAGTGGCAGAATTGGAAATGGAATTTGCAGAAATGGATGGCTATATGGCAGAGTCGTCTGCCAGTGAATTGCTATTGGGTTTAGACATTCCTGAAGAGCAGCATTACGGCCTAATGAGTGAGATTGCACCAGGTTGGAAGCTACGTGTTTTGCTAGCGCAAGCTTTATTCTCAGATCCTGAAATCTTATTACTTGATGAGCCAACTAACAACTTGGATATCAACTCAATTAGCTGGCTTGTAGATGTTTTAAACGAGCGGAAGGCAACCATGGTAATTATTTCTCACGATAGACACTTTTTAAATGGCGTGTGTACACACATGTCCGATCTAGACTATGGTGCCTTAAATACCTTTCCAGGAAATTATGATCAATTTATGATTGCTTCTACTGCTATCCAAGAAAAGATGCAATCAGATAATGCTAAAAAAGAAGCCAAAATTAAAGAGCTTAAGCATTTTGTATCTCGATTTTCAGCAAATGCTTCTAAATCTAAGCAGGCTACATCGCGCCAAAAACAGCTTGAAAAAATTGAACTTGATGACATTAAGCCATCCTCAAGAATTAGCCCTTATATTATATTTAATCAAGAAAACAAATTGCATAGAAATGTGCTAGAAGTTGAAGGGCTTAATAAAAGCTTTGAAGATTTGCATGTGCTTAAAGACATTAGTTTTTTATTCGAAGTGGGTGAGCGTGTGGCAGTGATTGGTCAAAATGGTATTGGCAAAACCACCTTGTTACGGACACTAGTAGGTGAGATTGAGCCTGATCAAGGCAAGATCAAGTGGAGTGAAAATATTAATATTGGCTATTATGCGCAAGATCATAGTGCTGATTTTGAAGAAGATATGAGCGTGCTTGATTGGATGGCGCAATTCAAAAAGCCTAAGCAAGACATGCAAGATATGCGTGCGGTATTAGGAAAAATGCTCTTTGGTAAAAATGATATTATCAAAAGTGTCAAATCACTCTCGGGTGGTGAAAAAGGTAGAATGCTATTTGGTAAGTTGATGTTGCAACAGCCAAATGTATTGGTAATGGATGAGCCGACTAATCACTTGGATATGGAGTCTATCGAAGCACTGAATTTGGCGCTTGATAATTATGAGGGCACACTGATTTTTGTTAGTCACGATAGAGAGTTTGTCTCGTCATTATCAACCAAGGTGGTAGAATTAAAAGAAGACGGTATGCATTACTATTCTGGTAATTACGAGGATTACCTAAAATCACAAAAATAAGCCTATGATAAAAACAGTATTAAGAAGATTTTTAAAGCGTCAAAGCTTTGATTCGGCTTCGATACTGTCATTTAGTAGTTTATTTGCTTTAATTCCAGGTCTGGCATTAGGGCTTAGTGTTTTTTCCTTGTCACCGTATTTTTCGGAGTTTCAGCAATCTTTAGAGCAATTTTTGTTTACACAGCTTTTGCCGCAAAATCATAGTTTGGTGCAGACCTATATTCATCAGTTTATATCCCAAGCACAGTCCTTAAAAGGTGTTAGTTCTGTTTTTCTAATTTTTGCTGTAATGCTTTTGCTGTTTGAAGTGGACAAGCGTATCAATTTAATATGGCATGATGTACATCATCGTCATTGGATGAAGGGTCTTGTTTCTTATATATTTGTATTATTTTTAGGACCAATATTTTTAGGTTTTTCCTTGTTTTTAAGCTCTTATGTTTTTGCATCAGATTTTTTTAGCCAGTTGCCAATGATTGATTATGCACCTATTTTGACCCCATTTATTTTATCGAGTGTCGGTTTCTCCATTTTGTATTACGCCGTTCCTTTAGAAAAAGTTAGCTATATAAGTGCCTTAAAAGCAGGTCTAATTGCCGCTATTTTGCTAGAGGTAATTAAATATGCTATGTTTATCTACATAGAATATTTTCCTATCTATGAACTAATTTATGGTGCCTTGTCTGCTTTAGTATTATTTATGATTTGGATTTATTTGGCTTGGCTGATTGTTTTATTAGGTGCTAGTTTTTGTTATTGTTTTGAAAACAAAGCTTGCAACTAACAACTAGCGTAAAATTAGCAACCTTTAATACCACTCACTTTATTTATGTTTACTGGCATTATTCAAGCGCTTGGCAGCATTAAGACTAAAGTTACCTATGATAAGGGCGCTGTCTTTAGTTTTACAGCAACAGATTTTGATTTTTCTAGTATTGCTATAGGTGATAGTATTGCTGTTAATGGTGTTTGTTTAACAGCTATTGAAGTGGGTTCAGATTTTTTTAAAGCCGATGTTTCCCAAGAAACGCTAGATTGTTCAATATTCTCACAACTTGAACAAGGTGATCGGGTTAATCTTGAAAAGGCACTTAGGCTTAATCAAGGTATTGATGGGCATTTGGTCAGTGGCCATGTGGACGGAATTGCAAGTGTTAGTGAACAATTTAGCGAGGGTGAATCAACGCGTTTTAAGATTAATGCGCCAGATAATTTGGTAAAATATATCGCTAGAAAAGGCTCTGTATGTATCAATGGCGTAAGTTTAACAGTTAACAGTATTGTT
>JAHZKM010000115.1 GCA_022600395.1 Pseudomonadota bacterium
GCAATAGATGTTTTAAAAGCTACCTTTCCTGCTGGCACCTTGAGTGGCGCTCCAAAAGTAAGAGCAATGGAGATTATTAATGAAGTGGAGCCATTAAAACGTAATATTTACTCTGGGGCGATTGGATATTTATCTTGGCATGGTGGTATGGATATGGCTATTGCGATTCGTACAGCAATTGTAAAAGATGAAATTCTTTATGTGCAAGCGGGTGCAGGCATTGTGCATGACTCTGTTCCTCAATTAGAGTGGGATGAGACAATGCATAAAGCCCAAGCTTTAATTGCAGCTGCTACAAAAGTATAATAAACTATATAAATTTTTTATAATAGAGTTGCATTTGTAAAAAAAATGTATAACATATCTCAATTAGTAGGGTTAACCTCAGTACTAGGGGTTTATTTTTTTTATATGAAGAGGAGAGAAACATGAAGAAAACTATTTCTTCAATTTCAGCAGTTGCCACTCTAGCCGCATTATTTGTAATGCCGTTACAAGCTGGTGCCAAAGAAATGACAGACGAAGAGGTTACTTTTGGCCGTAAAGCGGGCAATTGTTTAGCATGCCATATGATTCCTGGCGGAAATTTACCGGGTAACATTGGTCCACCATTACTTGCTATGAAGGCAAGGTTCCCAAACAAAGCTGATTTAAGAGCGCAAATTTGGGATGCGACTGAAAAAAATCCAAACACAATTATGCCTCCATTCGGAAAGCACGGTGTTTTGACTGAAAAACAAGTTGATCAAGTAACTAATTATATTTACACAAAATAAGGAGAAAGCAATGGAAAGAAGATTATTTCTAAAAAGCGCAATGGCAGGTTCTGCAGTTGCAACAGCTGTAGGCGCAGGCTTACTAACACCGTCAATGGTATTTGCAAATACTGCAGATTTTAAAGCAGTATCAGATGCAGCAGGCGCATCTTCAGCAAGTGCAGGTAAAGGCTCATTTAAATTTAAAGCACCAAAGATTGCTGAAAATGGCGCAGTTGTTCCAATGACAGTAGATGCTTCAAAGATGGATGGCGTGACTAACATCTCTTTTTATGTTGTTAACAACGGAACGCCATTGGCAGCCTCGTTCAACATAAAAGGCGCTCAAGGCTATGTTTCTACTCGTATCAAAATGGGTACTACATCTGTAGTAGAAGCACTAGTGACTGCAGGCGGAACAACAACAAAGGTAGCACAAGAAGTCAAAGTAACAATTGGCGGCTGTGGCGGTTAATTCGATAACGAATCATATTAATTAGGAGAATATAAAATGAGTAAAATTAAATTAAAGCCAAAAGCAAGAAAAGGTGTTATCGGAATTAAGGCACTTATCAAGCACCCAATGGAAACTGGTTTACGTAAATCTAAAGGTAAGATCGTACCTGCAAATCATATCACACATATGACTGTTTCTCATAACGGTAACGTTGTAGTTGATGCAGATATCGGTAGTTCTATTTCTAAAGATCCGTATTTTAAGTTTAATGTTGCTGGTGCAAAAGGTGACACAATTGAGTTAAAGTATAAAGACAATAAAGGTAAAACTGGTTCTGCAACTGCAAAGTCTAAGTAACTTTTTTATTATTGAGGAGAGATTAATGAAAAAACTAATAACAGCAATAGCTGGTATCAGTTTTTTGGTTGGAATGGCATCAGCAGATGTAGATTCCGATCAAAAAGCTTTTATTAACTATTTTAAAACCGCTTTTCCAAATGTTGAATTTGCGGACTACACAAATGGTGTTTATTCACTTGATGAAGGTTCAAGAAGTCAATTTGAAGAAATTTTAGATGGAATTCCTCCATATGAAGAAGCAGTTGAAAAAGGCGGCAAGGAATTTGTTGAATTCGGATTAAACAAATGTGCTGCATTCAAAGATCCGGCAGCAGCTCGTGTAAAACACCCATACTTTGATGAAGCAACTCAAAAAGTTGTGACACTTGAAGCCGCTCTAAAGGCTTGTTATCAAGAGCAAACCGGCAAAAAACTAGGTTCTAAAAAAGGCAAGATTGCCCGTATTAGTGCTTGGATTTCTGACCAAGCAGCAGGTGAAAAAATTAATGTTAAGGTTGAGGGTGCTGCTGCACAAGCGGCATACGATCAAGGTAAGGCATTTTTCTACGGTAAGCGTGGACAGTTCAACATGGCGTGTGCAGATTGCCATGTGTACAACGCAGGTAAAAAAGCACGTGCTGACATCTTGTCTCCTGCTCTAGGTCATACAACACACGTTCCAATGTATCGTGCGAAGTGGGCTGGATTGGGTACATTGCAGCGTCGTTATGGTGGTTGTTTGAAAAATATGCGTGCTAAGCCAATTAGCGCTCAATCTGAGATTATGAATAACTTAGAGTATTTCCAGCAAGCAATGAGTAACGGTCTAGAAATCACAGACGCTCGTTACAGAAAATAGGAGAATAAAGATGAAAAAATTATTAATAACAGCTTTATCAGTATTTTCTTTAACAGCTCAGGCTGGTTTTATGGATGGCGCGCATAACTGGAATAACGGTTCGTCTGATCCATTTAAATCAGCTATTAAGGCTGCTGAATCTGGCTATAAAGCTAACTTAGCGGTTAATATGGCATGGCGTGATACGGGTAGTATGATTAAAGAAGCCAAGAAGCTAAATGCTGCAGGTAAAACTGCTGCTGCAGTTGCATTGGCTAACAAGGCACATCATCAGTCAATGAATGCTACAGCGCAAACTGCATTAGCTGAGAGTGCGGGTCCTCGTTTTTAATACAAACTTGGATTTTTTTTAAAAAAATACCCCTTAATTGGGGTATTTTTTTGTCTTAAAAAAATATAATTATCCATAAAATTGATGGATAATTAATTTCTATATTTGATTTAGTAAAGCTTATTTTTATGTCCAATTTTGGTTTTTGTCATCTACACTGTCAAAGTGAGTTTTCGGTTGTTAACTCTTTGATACGCATTCCTAAATTAATTGATAAAGCAGTTGAGTTAGGTATGAGTAGTATTGCATTAACTGATGAATCTAATCTTTATGCAGCAGTTAAGTTTTACCAAAAGGCAATTGCAGCAAACGTCAAACCTATTTTTGGAGCACGCCTTAATGTAGTTAATGAAGAAGGGGAGTTTTATTCAATCTTGTTATTGTGTCAAAATAAGCAAGGGTTCTTAAATTTGTCAGAGTTAATTTCACTATCTTACATGCAAGAGCAATCGCTTGAAGGCGTGTCAATTAATGAGACTCAACTTGAAGCGCACCATGAGGGGTTGATCTTGATTGCTACACCAGTTTACTCTGATGTAGCCAAGCATCTTTTGAACAATCAGATAGTTGAAGCAAAACAAAAAGCCACTCATTGGAATAATATTTTTGGTGATCGATATTATCTCGGCGTACAAAGAACGTCCCGAGAGCTTGATGAGCGCCACTTGCATTTATGTATTAATTTAGCCTTGGATCTCGGTATTTCAGTTGTAGCATCAAACGATGTGCAGTTTCTTTCCAAGGATGATTTCGATGCACATGAAGCACGTATATGTATCTCACAAGGTGGACTATTAGATGATACGCGACGTACGCATCATTTTTCAAATCAACAGTATTTAAAATCAGCTAAACAAATGCAGGTTTTATTTTCTGATTTGCCAGAAGTTTTGCGCAATACGGTGGAAATCTCCCAGCGTTGCAATGTTCATTTCGAACTTCATCAAAAAAACTATTTGCCAGATTTTCCTATACCTGAAGGCTTAAGTATTTCTGAGTTTTTTACATTAGAATCTGAGCGTGGCTTAGATGCTCGCTTGCAAGGCGTTGAAGTGGATAAAGCTGAGTACGTAGCAAGGTTGAAATTTGAATTAGAAGTGATTATTCAAATGGAATTCCCAGGCTATTTTTTGATTGTTGCTGACTTTATTCAATGGTCAAAAGATAATGATATTCCAGTAGGACCTGGTCGAGGGTCTGGCGCCGGATCTTTGGTTGCTTATGTATTAGGTATTACCAATGTTGACCCTATAAAACATGAATTACTGTTTGAGCGATTTCTAAATCCTGAGCGTGTTTCTATGCCTGACTTTGATATTGACTTTTGCACGGATAGACGTGACGAAGTTATTGATTATGTGGCTAAAAAGTATGGTCGCGAAAAAGTATCCCAAATTATCACTTACGGTACGATGGCAGCCAAAGGGGTGGTTCGTGACGTTGGACGTGTTCTTGGTCATCCTTATGGCTTTAGTGACAAGATATCTAAGCTAATACCAAATGATTTAAAAATGACACTTGATAAGGCATTAATGCCAGAATCAGAAGGGGGGTCGGATGATTTATTGGCGCGTTATAGTTCTGAGGAGGCGGTAACAGACTTGATCAACCTTTCTAAAAAATTAGAGGGTGTGGTGCGTAATGTTGGTACGCATGCAGGTGGTGTGGTAATCGCACCAAGTAAGATTAGCGATTTTTGCCCTGTTTATAAAGGTTCTGGCGAAGATGATGGGGTCGTTTCTCAATTTGATAAAGATGATGTTGAAGCAGTTGGGTTAGTTAAGTTTGACTTTTTAGGCTTGTCGAATTTAACTGTTATCCAAAAAGCGCTCAAAATGATTGAGGAAAAAGGGCTAAGTGAAAGTGCGATTGACCTTGACAGTTTGCCACTTGATGATGAAAAGGTCTATGAATTGTTGCAGCGATGTGACACAACTGGTATTTTCCAGCTGGAATCTGACGGCATGCGCAGCTATTTGAAAAAACTACAAGCTGGTAATTTTGAAGATATTGTTGCTATGCTAGCCCTATACCGTCCAGGTCCATTGGATGCAGGAATGGTGGATGACTATATCAATGTTAAGCATGGTGCTCAAGTTAAGTACCCTCATCCTATGCTAGAAGAAATTCTTGCACCAACTAATGGTGTTTTTTTGTATCAAGAGCAGGTAATGAAGTCTGCTCAGGTTATGGCTGGTTATTCTTTAGGTGGTGCGGATTTATTGCGCCGAGCTATGGGCAAAAAGAAAGCTGAAGAGATGGATCGTCAGCGTAGTGTGTTTGTTGCAGGCGCTGCTAAAAAAGATATTAATGAAAAAAAAGCGAATGAAATTTTTGATCTTATTGATAAATTTTCAGGCTATGGGTTTAACAAGTCTCACTCAGTTGCTTATGCCTATATATCCTATCATACAGCTTGGTTGAAATCTCATTATCCTGCACCTTTTATGGCAGCAGTCTTGTCAGGCATGATGGATGATACCGACCGGGTATCGTTTACGGTGAGTGAAGTAATTCAAATGGGACTGAAGGTTAACGGACCTAACGTCTGTGAGTCTAACTATCAGTTTAGTATTGCAGATGACAAAACAGTTGTTTATGGGTTGGGTGCTATCAAAGGAGTGGGTGAGGCCTTGGTGGAAAGATTAATGGCGGAGCGCCTTGCAAACGGTGTTTTTAAAGATCTATTTGATTTTTGTTTTAGAATTGAAAAGCGCTACTTAAATAGGCGTGCATTAGAAGCTTTGATTTATAGTGGAGCGTTTGATGTCTTTAATATTAGTAGGGCAAGCCTAATTAAAACTTATCCGGTTGCAGTTAAACAGGCTGAGCAGCGTCAAAATGATCATTCTAGTGGACAGAGCGGCTTGTTTTCCGTTGTTGAAAAACATGTTGAGTATGAAGTAAATTATTTAAGTGCACCAGAATTTTCATTTCGTCAGCGCCTACAATTAGAGAAAATGGTTATGGGTTATTATTTCTATGACCATCCAACTGATGAATATAAAGCTGATACTAAGCATATTAATGCTTCATTACCCTCTCAAATACACTTTAGAAATAATAAGGATGTACGCGTTTTAGCACTGATTTCTGAGCTGCGTTTCCGACCTACTCGAAAAGGAGGGCAAATTGCCCTTGTTGAAGTTGAAGATGGCCATACGTCATTAAATGCAGTCGTCTTTACAAAATCACTTGGTGAAGTAAGCGATAAACTTATTGTAGACGATGTAGTGATTATTTCAGGCAAGATTCAGCGCGATGATTATCGAGATGGCTGGCAGATTATTGTTGATAAAATCGAAAATATTAACGAGGTAAAGATGAATTATGCTAAAGGTTTTGAAGTTAGGCTTGAATATCAACACCAGGCTATTTTCAAGAAAGTTTATCATCTATTAAGTGAACATAAGGGTAGTTGTCCAGTTAAAATTTCTTACAATACTAAATATCTAAAAGGTAGCATACCTTTAAGTAGAGAGTTAAGCGTTAATCCTAATCAGTCGCTGGTGGATGCGCTTAATGCACTCACTCTAACCCAAGCTAGTAAAATTCATTACCATTAGTCAGTCCTGATATTTGGTCATTTGTTAATTAACTCAGAACAATGACGTTGATAATAACGCTGCTGAGATTTTCTATAGTTAGATAGATGAATATTATCAGTTATTAAGATGTCAATTTGCCCAGTGCAATTGGTGTTTAGTATTTGAATATTGTGGTCTTTATAACGCGTAGTTACAACTTTAGCAGGATGATTGAATCTATTTTTATAGCCACTAGAGATGATAACCTGTTGAGGATTGACCGCTGTCAAAAATTGGTCGCTAGAAGAGGTTTTGCTACCATGGTGAGGGCTGATAAGTATGTCGGATTTTAGCTGAACACCCCAGATATTAATTAAATGTTGTTCTGCTTTTCTTTCAATATCTCCCGTTAAAATAATAGCGCGTTTTTGGGTGGATATTTTGAGTACACAAGAGGCATTATTGCCATTAAAGTTTTGTTTAATGTTAAGCATTTGAAAGCTAACACCATCCCATTCCCAGCTAGGTTTAGACTGGCATAAAGCCGACGATTTTGAAATTTTTTCAGGCACAGAACTAAGTATTTTATGATGCTTAATGTTTTTTAAAATACTATCCAACCCACCAATGTGATCATTATCTCCATGAGATATGATAATTAAATCAAGAAAATTGATATGTTGAGAATGTAAATAAGGAATGATAACCGCATCACCCATATTAAATCCAGAAGGATATTTTGCACCCGTGTCAAATAACAAAGTATGATTTTTTGTGCGTACAACCTGTGCCAAACCTTGACCCACATCTAGTACAGTAATTTTTACATCACCATGTCTAACTTGCTCGTTAGGGTGTACCCAAATAATAGCAATTAAAAGCAATGCTATTTTTCTAAGTTTTAAAGCGCCAGGCAATAAAGCGAGCAATGCAATCAGTATTAAGACCACTAAATCAAGACTTGATTGTTGGGTATAGTGCCATAGATTAAAATTTAGTTCAGTCAAATACTGCAGTAATGACGATAAATAAACCAATGATTGATTAGCAATTGCAAAACTATAATGACTTAAAAACTGAGCATCAATTGTTAAAAATAAGGTGCCTATCAAAGAAAAAGGTGTACTTATAAAGCTAAAAATCGGAATAGCAATTAAATTAGCAATAGGAGAGAGTATTGATCCAGAATGAAAAAACCAAGCGATTAAGGGCAGAGTGGCCAAACTAATTAATAATTGGATGTAAAGTAAGCGAATAAACCAATGTCTGTTTTTATGTTGACTTACACCATAAATAATGACTGCAACTACATAAAAAGATAGCCAAAAACCTGCACTAAAAACACTGAGCGGATTAGAGAGAAGTACTAATATAAGTGCGATCCCATAAAGTTGCCAAGTATTGTGATAGCGCCTTAATATTAATGATAAAAACACAACACTAGCCATGATCAAGGCGCGTTGTGTTGGAATTGAAAATCCAGCGATTAAAGCATATATTAATGCACTCGATAGTCCGAAGTAAGCGCCAACGATATTAGCTGGAATTTTAAGGCTGCATCTACTGCATTGCCGCCAAATAAAGCTTGAAAGTATAAAGAGAAAGCCAGAAATTAAGCCAATATGCAAACCAGATATAACGCTCAAATGAGTAGTGTTGGTCGCTTTAAACAAGTCCCAATGCTCGCGACTAATCAAAGATCGATCTCCAATAACAAGCGCATTAATAACACCTAAAAAAGGAAGTTCAGCTAATTGATTAGCTAGTTTATGGCGAATATTTTGTCGAATTGAGTCAACTGATGTGCGAGAGCTTTTGGAAATAAGTTGGTTGATTTCACTTCGCCTTACATAGCCAGTAGCATCGAATTGTTTATAAAATAGCCATTGTTCATAGTCAAATCCACCTTGATTTTGATAACTATTGTTGTGTTTAATTGTTACTAATAATTGCCAAGTGTCATCATTATTAAGAATATCAGGTGTTTTACCATACCAAGAGAGTTTGAGTTTTGCTTGAAAGGGCTCTAAAGCTTGGAAGCTAAAACGTATTTTTTGACCAGATTGATCAGGCAAGGCGTGAATTTTCCCAATAACTTTAATTGGCTTATTGAAAAATTCTTCACTAATATTTGAATGGAGTGTATTGGCTGAAAATACACCCATCCAAATAAACCCCATGATAAAAACAATTAAATTTTTAGAGAGCGTTCTGTATGGTTTAAAAGTCGCAAAAACCAGCCCTATCAAGATGAAAAACAATGTTATTTCTAGCGTTGATAATGTTAGTGTATTTTTCAGTGAAAATACCAAGATTCCAAGTAGAAAATTAAGGGCTAAAATTAACATAATTATGGGTTAAATTTCAATATTTTTTTTAGTTCATAAAATTATAAGTTTATGATTGTCTAATATGTCGTGAAACACTTGATTTAATGCGTGAAACATAATTAGTTTTCCTCCGGTAAGTTTCAAAAACCATCAATGAGAGTTTTCTAATATTATGGTTTTATTTTTTATTATATAACTAATTGATTTTTATTAACTTTTATCAAGTGATTAGTTTTTATTCAAAACCATAAAAAAAGTTAATCTAGCAACGTTTTTGGTGATTTTTCAAGAGATATTAACAGAGTTATCCACAGTTTTGTGAGTAACTTTGTTGGGTGTTGATTTAACGCTATTTTTTAGCGTTTATAAGAACTCATTAATGAAGATTTCAAGGATATTTTTGGCAATCTTAATTTTGCTATTTTTAGCAATATTTTTTTGTTGTTTTTGACTAATAAAAACTACCTGGTTTTCATCAGAATTGAAGCCAATTTCTGGTGTTGAAACATCGTTTAGGATAATCGCTTCACAACTCTTATTTTTTAGCTTCAATTGAGCGTTTTTAAGTGTATTTTGTGTCTCAGCAGCAAAACCTATGCACAAAGGTTTTTGTTCAAGTTTGCAAACGTCAGCAAGAATGTCTTTATTAGGCACTAGCTCTAAAGTTAGATTTTCTCCATTTTTCTTGATTTTTTGTTCGTATGGGTTTTTTACTGCATAATCACAAACAGCAGCGCATGCAATAAACAGGTCATATTGATGGGCCTGGCTTAGAATACTTTCATACATTTGTTCAGCACTAAGTGCTTGTATATTAGTTGCTTTGTAATTTAGTGAGGTATTGATATTGCCATAAACACAAGTGACCTGAGCACCCATCTCAATACAGGTATTTACTAAAGCCATTCCCATTTTGCCACTTGAGTAATTAGAAATAAAGCGCACTGGGTCGATAGCTTCAACTGTCGCACCTAGCGAAATTAAAACACGTTTGCCACTTAGCTGTGTTGTTTGAAATTGATCCGCCACTTGATTGGCAATATCGCTAGATTCTGGCAATCTTCCTAGACCTATATCACCACAAGCTTGAACACCTGAATCTGGGGTAATAATGCTAGCACCATTAGTCTTTAACAAGGTTAAGTTATTTTGTAAAAAACTGGCTTTATACATTTGTTGATTCATAGCAGGCGCAATCATTAAGATTGCATCGCTGGCTAACACTATGCTGGAAAGTAAATCGTTTGCCTTTCCAGACGCAATGTTTGAGATGATATTGGCACTTGCTGGGGCGATAAGAATACAATCAGCCCATTTGGCAAGTTCTATATGCCCCATGGACAATTCAGCTTCTTTATCCCATAAATTGTAATGAACTTTGTTTTTGGAAATAGATTGAAGCGAGAGTTCGGTAATAAATTTGGAGCCACCCGAAGTCAGCACAACACGAACATCGGCGCCTAAATCTTGCAAACGTCTAATAATATCTGGAGCTTTATAAGCAGATATTGATCCACTAACGCCTAATAGGATTCGCTTGTTGGTTAAACTTTTCATGATTTTATTGAAGCAGTTATGCGCATGTCTTGGTCTATCATACGCACATCATGAATGCTTAAATTAATCTTATCGTCCATATTTTGAATAGGTAGTTGCGCCATTGAATGAGCTTGACTACCCATGAGAATCGGTGCGCTATAAATAATGAATTCATCCACTAAATTGTTATCAATCATAGCGCCAATTAAACCCGGACCTGCCTCCAGTAGAACAGCGTTAATACCTTGATTGCCGAGTTGTAGCAGCACATCTTTAAGGTTTATTTTTCCTGTTGCATCTAGTTTGGTGTTGCCGGCATTAAATATTTGAGTTGGCGCGTCAGCAGAAAAGATATTAAGTGTTTTATCCATAATACGATGCTTAGAATCGACAACCACTCGAATAGGTGGATTCGTTAACTTTTGGTTTCGGACTGTCATCAAGGGGTTGTCTGTTAGAATTGTTCCAGAACCTGTCATTATAGCTTGATGTTCAGAACGAAGTTTTTGCACGTCTGCTCTAGCATTAACACCCGTAATCCATTTACTTTCACCAGAGTGCATAGAGGTTTTGCCATCAAGACTCATGCCAATTTTACAAGTAACAAAAGGTATGCCTGTTTTCATGCGCTTAATAAAACCGCGATTAAGTTGTTGTGCTTGATCTTCTAGAAGCCCAACGGCTACTTCAATGCCTGAACTCTCAAGCATGGATACCCCTTTTCCGCTCACCAGTGGGTTAGGATCAAGAGTCGCAACAATTACTTTTTTGGCGCCCGAGTCAATAATGGCTTGTGCACAAGGCGGGGTTTTTCCTTGATGTGAACAAGGTTCTAAAGTGACGTATAAAGTTGCACCTAAAGCTTGGTGGTTAATTTGTTCAAGTGCATTGATTTCTGCATGTGCTTGGCCGAATACTTGATGATAGCCTTGAGCAATAATATCGCCTGATTTTTCAATCACACAACCTACCATCGGATTAGCACCAACACCGTGCACTCCTTGGCGTGCAAGTTTAAGCGCCAAACTCATATTCTGTGTGTCATTTATTGAAAAAGTTGCCACAATAATTCGGATATAATTGCTAGATTAATTAAACATATTTTACCTAGGAGAAAGGACATGGATGAACAGAAAAAACAAGCACTAAAGGCGGCTTTATCACAAATTGATAAGCAGTTTGGCAAGGGTTCAGTTATGTTTTTAGGTGATGAAAATTCCCAGGTTGATATCGAAGC
>JAHZKM010000012.1 GCA_022600395.1 Pseudomonadota bacterium
ATGAAAGTGGAAAAATCACACCATCAAGAATGACAGGCACTAGCGCTAAATTTCAGCGTCAGTTAACAACGGCCATTAAGAGAGCTAGATTTTTAGCCCTAATTCCTTACACTGATAAGCACAAGAAATAGGAGGTCTGATCATGCAAGTAATTTTATTAGAAACCATTCAGAAAGTAGGCGCCTTAGGCGAGCTTGCTAATGTTAAAGCGGGCTATGCTCGTAACTATTTAATCCCTCAAGGCAAAGCTAAGCCAGCAACAAAAGCTAACTTAGCAGAATTTGAAACACTTAAAGCTTCTCTTCAAGCAAAAGAAGCAGCTGTGCTTAAAGAAGCTCAAGCTGTTGAAGCTAAAATGACAGGTACAGTTTGTACAATTAGCGCTAATGCAGGTGACGAAGGCAAACTATTCGGCTCGATCACTACAGCTGATATTTCAGCAAGCTTAGCAGCTGCTGGATTTGAAGTTGAAAAACGCAACGTTAATATGCCAGAAGCTATTCGCCATACAGGTGAGTACGATGTTAGTGTTACCTTACATTCTTCAATTTCAGTGGCTATTAAAGTGGTTATTGAGGCGCAAGAAGAAGAGTAAAAATTTAACTTAAAATTGAGTTAAAATTAAGAACCCTCGCAAGAGGGTTTTTTATTTTTTAAACTAGCTTATGAACATCGAAAACGTTAAAGTTCCGCCTAATTCTATCGACTCAGAGCAATCTGTTTTGGGCGGCCTTCTTTTGCATAATGATGCCTGGGATCAAGTAGCTGATATTTTAACGGAGGTGGATTTTTACAATGCCGCACACCGAATTATTTTTGAGGCTATCTCTACCTTGCTTCAGCATGATCAGCCAGCTGACATTTTAACTGTTAAAGAACATGTTAAAAAAACGGGCAACGAAGAGGTGATTGGTGGTTTTGTATATTTGGCACAAATTGCTGAAAATACGCCTAGCATTTCAAATATTGAGGCATATGCCAAACACGTGCGCGAGTTGAGTGTTTATCGACAATTAATTATTGCCAGCCACGAAATTGCAGATACAGCCTACAACCCTAAAGAAATGGAAGTGCAACAACTCATCGACCTATCTGAGAAAAAAATATTCGAAATTGCCGAGCAAGTAACTCGTGGCAAGCAAGATGTGACGAATGTTAAAGATATAATTAAAGATGTGGTCAATCGTGTTCATGAAATGCAAGAATCTGAAGGTGTTACCGGCCTAGAGACAGGATTTACCGAACTAGACAAGCTCACTTCAGGTCTGCAAAATGGCGATTTAATTATTGTTGCAGGGCGTCCTTCTATGGGTAAAACTGCTTTTTCAATGAATATTGTTGAGCATGTGGCTATTACTGCTAAAGAGCCTAAGCCTGTGGCAGTCTTCAGTTTGGAGATGCCGACAGAGTCGTTAGTTATGCGTATGATTACTTCATTTGGTCATATTAAAGGTGAAAACCTAAAAGACACTATGACTGAAACAGATTGGAATAGTTTTAACCATGCAGTTTTAGCACTGGAAAAGTCAACGGTTTTAATTGATGAAACCCCTTCTATCACACCGACTGAAATCAGGGCTAAATGTCGGCGTTTAAAACGACAATATCCTGATTTGTCGCTTATTATGGTGGATTATTTACAGCTAATGGTTGTACACGGTAAGAGTGAGAATCGCGTTCAAGAAATCTCAGAAATTTCTCGCTCTCTAAAAGCGCTTGCTAAGGAAATCAACGTGCCTGTTATTGCTCTTTCTCAGCTTAATCGTGGCGTAGAATCTCGTCCTAAAGCTGGCAAAGGGCGTATGCCACAAATGTCAGACTTGCGTGAATCCGGCTCAATTGAACAAGATGCAGATATTATCGCTTTTATTTATCGTGACCAACAATACCACGATGACACTTATTCTAACCCTGAAGAAATAGGCAAGGCAGATCTGCAAATTGCCAAACACAGAAATGGTTCTACCGGCAGACTCAAGCTGGCCTTTATTGGTGAATATGCACGCTTTGAAGATTTGGCCAATGAAGATCAATTCCAAGGTATGCCTGATGAACAAATAGATGCAGCCTACAATAACAATATAGCCAACTTTGACCAAGAGCCTTTCTAGCTTTTTATGAATGCTGTAGCCGCTATTTCACAATCAGCCTTGGCTCACAATTTATCTGTTGTTCGCATACATGCGCCACAGTCAAAAGTGGTTGGCATGGTAAAAGCAAATGCTTATGGTCATCACCTTGACTTAATTACACCTTTGTTTGCAGCTGACATATTAGCCGTTAGTGAGCTCAGCGAAGCTCGAAGATTACGCTCATTGACGCAAAAACCCATTCTACTTCTACCGGGTGTTTTTACTAAAAAAGACCTACAAGAAGCCTTATTGCTAAATTGTCATCTGACTTTTCATGATCTTACGCAGTTGGAAGTTCTCATGAGTAGCAAACATCCTTTCAAACTGTGGATTAAAGTTGATACTGGCATGCATCGACTCGGGATTTCAAGCGATAGCTTAATAAGCGTTTTAGATCAACTGAAAAACCATAAGCATATTCAGATTGAATGCATTATGAGTCACTTCTCTTGTGCTGATGAGCCTACGCATCCTAAAAATACTCAACAATTAGATACTTTTAATCAGCTCGACACGCAAGATTTTTATCGGTCGATGGCCAATTCAGCCTCGATTATAAGCCGAACCAAATCACATTTTGATTATGTGCGCCCTGGCATTATGTTGTATGGCGCCTCCCCCTTTTCAAA
>JAHZKM010000116.1 GCA_022600395.1 Pseudomonadota bacterium
CTTCCTACTAAGAAAGAGCGTTTTACTGTATTGACATCTCCACACGTAAATAAGAAAGCAAGAGATCAATACGAGTTAAGAACATACATTCGATTAATGGATGTTATTAGCCCAACAGATAAAACAGTAGATGCTTTAATGAAGTTAGATTTAGCTGCTGGTGTTGATGTAGCGATCAAGCTTAACTAGACAGATATAAATAAATTAGGAATAAGATCATGGCAATTGGTTTAGTAGGACAAAAATTAGGTATGACGCGTTTAATAAACGACGATGGCACAGCTACGCCGGTTAGCGTTATTAAAATTGAACCTAATCGTGTTGTTCAAACAAGAACTCTTGAAGTTGATGGCTATAGTGCTGTTCAAGTTACAACAGGTGCAAAAGTTAACAAAAAAGGTGAAGCTAAAGTGCGTCGCGTACCTGCTGCAATCAAAGGTCACTATGCTAAAGCTTCTGCAGAAATTGGTTTAGGTTTATGGGAATTTAGAGCAGATGCTGAAGATATTGCTGACGCCACAAGTTTTGATATTTCTCTTTTTGGTGCTGGTCATTACGTTGACGTAACGGGTCAGTCTAAAGGTAAGGGTTATCAAGGTGGTGTCAAGCGTCATAATTTCTCAATGCAAGATGCAACGCATGGTAACTCAATTTCTCATAGAGCAATTGGTTCTACGGGTCAGTGTCAAGAGCCGGGTCGCGTATTCAAAGGTAAGAAAATGGCTGGTCACATGGGTGATGAGCAAGTAACACAAGAGTGTTTAGAAATTGTTAGAGTCGATAGTGATAAGAATGTTATTTTGGTTAAGGGTTCTATTCCTGGATCAACTAAAGGCATTGTTAAAGTTTCATTATCACCTAAGAAGGGCAAAATTAACGTTGAAGTTAGTAAAAATATTCAAGATAACGCGGCAACTGAGTCTGTTGAATCTGAAGAAGCAAATTCATAAGGTAGTTTTAAGATGAAATTAAATATATTAAATTTAAGCACGAACAAGTCAACTACGACCGAAGTAGCTGATACTATTTTTGCAAGAGACTACAATCAGTCTTTGGTCCATCAAATTACAACAGCTTATATGGCTGGCGGTCGTCAGGGTTCAAAAGCTCAAAAAAACCGTGCAGCAGTAAGCGGTGGCGGTAAAAAGCCATGGAATCAAAAAGGTACAGGTCGAGCCCGTGCAGGTACTTCACGTGGTCCAATTTGGCGTTCAGGTGGTGTGACATTTGCTGCACAACCTCGTAGCTACGTTCAAAAAGTTAACAAAAAAATGTACAAAGGTGCAATTTCAGTTATTTTTTCTGAGTTAGCCCGTACTGATCGTCTTAAAGTTGTTTCTGAGTTTGATGTTAAAGAGGCCAAAACTAAAAATATAACATCTATTCTTAAATCGTTAGACATTAAGGATGCATTATTAATGACAGATGAGTTAGATGAGAACTTGTACTTATCTTCTCGTAACTTATACCATGTTGGTGTATGTGACACGCAAAGCATTGACCCTGTTAGTTTGATTGGTTATCAAAATGTTGTTGTTACAGAAGCTGCATTGAAGAGAATTGAGGTAATGTTATGAATAAAGAAAAAGTATTAAAAACCCTATTGTCTCCTATTGTTTCAGAAAAGACAGCTATGTTGTCCGCCACTAATCAATACGCATTTAAAGTACGTGTTGATAGCAACAAGAAAGAGGTTAAGGCAGCTGTTGAGTTGTTATTCGGCGTAACTGTCGAAAATGTCACTACATCAGTTGTTAAAGGCAAAAAGAAAGTATTTAAAGGCAAGATTGGTCGTCGCATTAATTGGAAGAAGGCAATGGTAAGAGTGTCTGAAGGCCAAATGATTGATGTAAGCAGCACTTAAGAGAATATTATGGCACAAGTAATTAAAAGAAAACCAACCTCACCAGGTAGAAGATTTGTAGTTAGTATTGTAGATGAAGATCTACACAAAGGCGCACCTTATGCACCACTAACTGAAAGCAAGAATAGAATTAGCGGTCGTAATAACGCAGGTCGTATTACAACTCGTCATAAAGGTGGTGGCCATAAGCGTCGTTACCGTATGATTGACTTCAAACGTAATAAAGATGATATTGCAGCACGTGTTGAGCGTCTTGAATATGATCCCAATCGTAGTGCAAACATTGCCTTGGTATTGTATGCAGATGGTGAGCGTCGTTATATTATTGCCCCTAAGGGTTTAAAAGCTGGTGATAGTGTTATTTCTGGTACAACAGTTGCAATTCAGAGAGGCAATGTTATGCCTTTAGCTAATATTCCTTTAGGTAGTGTTGTTCATTGTATTGAGCTTCAGCCTAAGAAAGGTGCTCAAATTGCACGTAGTGCAGGTACATCAGCACAGTTGATTGCTAAAGAAGGAAGTTATGTTACTTTAAGATTACGTTCTGGAGAAGTTCGTAAAGTCTTAGCTGAATGTCGTGCAACGATTGGTGAGGTTTCTAAATCAGAGCATAGTTTAAGAAAATTAGGTAAAGCGGGCGCAACTCGCTGGAGAGGTGTTAGACCAACTGTTCGTGGTGTAGTAATGAACCCAGTTGACCATCCACATGGTGGTGGTGAAGGTAAAACAAGTGGTGGTCGTCACCCTGTTTCTCCATGGGGTACACCAACTAAAGGTTACAAAACACGTAGTAATAAACGTACAGATAAACTTATCGTACGTCGTAGAAATAAGGGTTAATCATGGCTAGATCATTAAGAAAAGGACCATTTGTTGACGAGCACTTAATAAAAAAAGTATTAACGGCTCAAGATAACAATGACAGAAAACCAATCAAAACTTGGTCACGTCGCTCAGTAATCGTACCTGAGATGATTGGTTTAACAATTGCAGTTCATAACGGTAGAGCACATGTTCCGGTATCAATCACAGAAGAAATGATTGGTCATAAGTTAGGTGAATTCGCTTTGACGAGAACCTTTAATGGTCACTCTGGCGACCGTAAGTAATATAGGTGAATGACATGAAAGAAGTTAAAGCAGTACATAAATACGCAAAAGGATCAGCTTTTAAAGTGAGATTGATCGCGGATCAGATCCGTCAAAAATCAGTAGAAGATGCGTTAAATATTTTATCGTTTAGTAACAAGGGAGCGGCCAAGTTAGTCAAAAAGGTTTTAAATTCTGCGATCTCTAATGCGGAACATAATAATGGTCTTGATATTGACGAGTTAAAGGTAAGCAGCGTTTATATTGATGAAGGTTCAACGATGAAGAGAATTCGTCCAAGAGCGAAAGGTCGTGCAAACAGAATTTTAAAAAGAACAAGCCACATTACTGTTGGCGTGAGTGCAGGTTAAGTTATGGGTCAAAAAGTAAATCCAAAAGGTATTAGATTAGGTATCGTTAAAGATTGGGATTCAAAATGGTATGCCAATTCTCAAGATTACTCTAAATTCTTATTGTCTGATATTGAAGTTAGAGATTTCTTATTTAAGAAATTAAGCTCTGCTTCTGTAAGTCGTGTGCAAATTGAGCGTTTAGCAAATAACGCTAAAGTAACAATTCACACTGCTCGTCCTGGTATTGTTATTGGTAAGAAAGGTGCTGATATTGAGCAGTTAAAATCAACTGTTTCAAAGATGATGGGCATACCTGTACATATTAACATTGAAGAAATTAAAAAGCCTGAATTGGACGCACGACTAGTTGCTGAGAATATTGCTCAACAATTAGAAAAACGTGTAATGTATCGTCGTGCCGTTAAGCGTGTATTAGGTAATGCTACTCGTATTGGTGCACAAGGTATTAAAGTCATGGTTAGTGGTCGTTTGAATGGTGCTGAAATTGCGCGTTCTGAATGGTACCGTGAAGGTCGTGTGCCATTGCATACTTTTAGAGCGGATGTTGATTATGCTCATTATGGTGCAAACACACAATACGGTGTTATTGGTATTAAAGTTTGGATCTTTAAAGGTGAAATTCTTGACCATAAAAAAGGTACATTAGATGAGGTTGCTCGTCGTGGTGCTACAAATCAAATCGGTAAGAAGTAATAAGGACTGAGAAATGTTAC